>CAYJTI010000146.1:0-2170 GCA_964373135.1 uncultured bacterium
ATCTGCCTTGAGCGTTTTCTTGTCAGAAGAAAAACGGATTCCGGAGAAATCTAAGAAATTTGTGACTCCTCCCTCAAGAACCAGCGTTCCGCCCGCTTCCACAAAGCTCTTGAAGGCCCTGGAATCTTCGCGCTTCAAGGTTTGCGCCAGAGACGCCGGAAGATAGACAAAACCGTGCTCGCCGAGCGTTGAAATATCAAAACGGTCTGCCCCGGCGAGGGTAAAGAACCCGACCTCTTGCAAAAGAAAATTGGCCCAGGCGAGCGACCAATTCCGTTCAGGGAAGGAAGGACCGAGACGGGTCGCCGGGCGGGCCGGCGCAAAAAGAAGGAGATGGTCCCCTAATACGCCGGTTGACAAATTCGTATCCGGTTTCAACCCCCCCACCCTCCCCTCTCCCCCTCTGGGGGAGAGGGTTGAGGGTGAGGGGGAAATCGGCCCGGAATTTGTCAAAGGCCTGACTAGTTCTCCGCTACTTTTCGGCATAAACATACCAGATGTCTCCCAGTCCTCCCCCCTTCAGAAGCGTGAGGGCGGCTCGGTGGAGCTGTTTGAGCGGCTGGTGATACCAGCGCTGCTTCGCCTTTTTCACGAACTCTCTTTCCCGCTGCGTGGTCTCGGCGGTCGACTCGGGTTGGCTTCCCTTCCAATCCTCAAAAAAGGTGAAGGTATCGAACCCCTCGGCCGAAAGCCGGAATTTTCGAAATCCGACTCGCTTGAGCAGCGTTTGAATCGACCGCTTCGAGTAGTAATAGAGATGTTCGGGGCAGATGTAACGGTATCTCGCTCTGAGGAGCTTGAAGATGAGACAATCGCCGTTCGGCACCGAAAAAAGAGCCAGGCCTCCCTTTCTTAGAATCCGAAAACTTTCCTTCAAACAAAGAAAAGGGTCTCGGACATGCTCCAGCGTCGCCCACAAGCGGACCACGTCAAAAAATTCGCCGGGGTATTTGGCCTCCATGAGCGTTCCCCCGAATACCTTCAGCTCCTCTCTCTCGCACGCCTGGGCCACAGTCGGTGAGAAATCGACGCCGTAGGGCTCCCACCCCTCTTGGCGGGCCGCCTTGAGAAAGCCGCCGGTCGAGCAGCCCACATCCAGGATTCTCCCCTCTCTCCGATACGGGGCAATGACCCGGAGGCGATCGGAGTGGTCGAGCGTTTCGTCAATCTCCTTTTTATCTTCCCCGAGGTAATACTCCCGGGCAAAACTCTCGTAGAGATTAAAAAGCTCTTCCGGGCTGGGAAGCTCCTTTCGGTAACGAAGGCCGCAGCGCCGGCACTGGACAAAATCCACTCCGGCTTTTCGGAGCCAGAAACGAAAATCGGGGCTTTGGCAGGCTTCACACGCCGTCATAATTGGTAAATCCTCAAAGGGGGCCCCGGACTTTTCAATTTCCAAAGCGAACGGGAAGGGGTCTCGACATTTTCCATGTCGAACTCCACTTCCTCTTTCCGAAAGGGAGAAAATGAAACAAGAAGTTTGGCGTCCCGGTCAAGTTCCTCCAGGAATTTTTGGTAACGATGAATGGCCTCTTGGTATTTCGGTTTTCGCCTCCCCTCCCCGAACAAAATCCCCGTGTGCCACCCGTCCAAAACGAGAACCTCAAAACCGGCCCGGCGATACTCCCCGACTGTTTTTAAAGCGGAGGTGTTCTCCACCCGGGTATTGAAAAGGCTGGGGTCTAACAGTTCGGTCTTCGCGCCGGCCGGCGCCTTCTGAAATTCCAGATACGACGTGTGGAGAATCTGGGCATTGGCCGGCAGATTTTCGCGAACCCAGGCAAAGGCAAGGGTCCGAGTATCCGGAAAACTCCGGAGATAACCGTAGCGGAGAATGCTAAGAAAACTTGGGAGGATGACGAGAGAAGCGAGTGAGGCCAAGAGCCAACGAAACCCTTTCCCTTCCGGCGCGAAGACTTTGGCGGCCGTCCGGTTCAGAAACAACGCGGCGGCGATACAAAGGAATGGGACGAGCGGAAGGAGGTAGCGGGCGGTCCGGATTTGAGATGCCCCCGCAATCAGAAAGTAGACGAGCGGGAATGAGAGAAAGAAAAACCTTTCCCCCCTCACCCCAACCCCGAAAAGGGGCGAGGCCCCCTCGGGGCTTTTCGCCCTCTCCCCTTGAAGGGGAGAGGGAAGGGTGAGGGGTGAACAACAATTCACTCTCCAT
>CAYJTI010000146.1:2180-3647 GCA_964373135.1 uncultured bacterium
AATCGAGGCAATCGCCAGGGGGATTCCGAGTCCGAAGGAAAGCGGCGTGGTGAGATAATAAAGCCAGTTCCACTCCCCCTCGTATCCCAGCTGTCCTTTTCCAGAAAGTTTGTAGTAATGCCAGTTCCAGAGAAAGTCCGCCTTGAATTTCGGAAAGTCCAGAATCCAATAAGGGGTCCCCAGAGTAAAACCGAGAACGAAGAAAAGGGCGAAGCCTAAACCTCTCCTTCCAAAGAGCTCGGAAAATGGATTCTTATTCTCTCGAAGGGCCACAAGAAATGCGGCCAAGGGTCCCCAGAGGAAAGTTTCAAGCCCGGGGTAGCGCGTTGAGGCCGCCAATCCCGAGGCGAATCCCGCCAGCACGAAATCACGGATTCGGCCTCGATGGAACGCGGAAAGCGCAGCGAGAAAGGCGAGCGCGATGAAGAAGGCCCCGGCAGAGTCCGTGTAGCCAATTTGAGACCACTGAAAGTGGAGGAACGAAAAGGTCAGGAAAAAGGCGCCAAGGATTCCCACGGTTCTGCCGAACGTTTTCTTCCCAATCAGGTAAGTCACGGGGATGGTCGCGGCCCCCAGGACCGCACTCACCACCCTTCCAATCACAAAAAAGAGACTCGGGTCCCGCCGAAAGAGTTCCCACGCATCCCCGGGGACCTTAAAAATTCCCGCCGCAACTCCTCCCAAGATGGTGAAGACGTCAACCGCAAAACAGAGGTAGTAGTAAAGACTGGGGTGAAAAAAATCGTGCGGATTCAGGTCGCCGCCGCCCAGGTTGAGGGCGTAGTAGGTGTAATGCCTCTCGTCCGAATAATAGACTTCGGGCAAACCCTGACCGATGAAACAAAGCCTGACGAGGAAGCCCGACAGCGTCAGCAAAAAAATCATACCGGCGAAGCAGCGACTCGGGGGGGAGGCAATCTTCTTTTCTTCAACGCCCGAATCTTGGGCCCCACACGCAGAAGGTCACAAAAGGAAAGCCAGGCGGTCTTCGGTTTCACCCCGGTCTGTTTTCCGGCCACCCGGGGATAATGCTCGACAGGGATTTCCCGCACCCGAAAACCGAGGCCCATGGCCTTGGCGGCAATCTCGGCCTGCAGGAGCCGGCCTCTTGACTCCATTCCGATTTGGTCCAGGACCGCCTTCCGATAGAGGTCACTCGCCGCCGCATCGTGGAAGTCAATTCCAAGGAAAAGACGAAGGAGCTCGCGGTAGGCCCAATTAAAAAACAAACGGTGAGGAGGGTCCGCCCGTCGCTTGCGCCAGCCCAACACCACATCGGCCCCTTCGTTTTCCACGAGCGCGAGGTAGCGAGGAATCGAATCCGGCAAAATTTGTTTGTCGGCCGGGAGGAAAAAAACAAGGTCATATTGGGCCTCCCGGAACAATTCCCGGAGACAAATATTGGTGCCGGTATTCCGGGAATGATGAAAGACCCGGACCCGGCCGGGGTAATTTTTTGCGAGCCTC
>CAYJTI010000147.1:0-3621 GCA_964373135.1 uncultured bacterium
GATGCCGACAATCCGCCCGGCGTAAAGAGGGGAGAGATGAAGATTCCTTCGGACGATTTCATGAGTCGTTTCGTTCGTGTAGGTTAGAAAACAGGGGAGCTGCTCCACCTCAAGTCTCTCCGTCCGAAATGAAAAGGGCTCGGGCGGGTCATCCCCCGGCTGCGGCTCAAGGATTTCCCAATGAATCGTGCGGGCGTCAAGACGGGGAGGGGTTCCGGTTTTAAACCGGACGACTTCAAACCCTAATTTCCTTAGCGAATCGGAAAGCCCGACCGAGGGGGCTTCGTCTCGCCGGCCTCCCGGATAATTGACATCCCCCACGTGGATGAGCCCCTGCATGAAAGTCCCTGTGGTGATGACGACGGTGTTCGAGAAAAATTCTTCGCCGGTTTTTGTCCGGATGCCGACGGCCTTTCCCTTTTCCACAAGCAGGTCCCTCACTTCTGCTTCTTTCAGTTCAAGATTGCGCTCTCTCTTAATCTTCTCGGTCATCATCAGGCGGTAAGAGAGTTTGTCGGATTGGGCGCGGGGGGCCCAGACCGCGGGCCCTTTCGAGCGGTTGAGCATCCGGAATTGAAGGGCGGTTGCGTCTGTGGTGAGGCCCATCTCGCCCCCGAGGGCGTCGATTTCCCGAACCATGTGGCCTTTGGCAACGCCCCCGACCGCGGGGTTACACGACATCTGGCCGATGGCGTCAAGCCGCATCGTGAGGAGGAGAGTCTCGAATCCGGCGCGGGCAATCGCAAGCGAGGCCTCGATCCCAGCATGTCCGGCCCCCACCACAATCGCCGCGTACTTCACGAGCACCTCACCCTGTCCGCTTTTTATCGATCCTCGTGATGGAGAATAATCGGGATTCTTTTAACGAAGAGTTGGTGGAAAATCGTCAGGAGGTTATTGACAAACCAGTAGAGCACAAGCCCCGACGGGAGATTGTAAAAGACGAATCCAAAAATGATGGGCATCAGATACATGATCTTCTCCTGCCCCGGGGTCGCAGCGGTTTGCGGCGTGAGCTTCTGCTGCCAGAGCATGGACCCAATCATCAAAATCGGAAGGAGGTTAAAACTATTCCCGACAAACGGGAGGTCGAAGGGCCACGTGAAGAGCCGGTCCGGCGCCGAAAGGTCCTTAATCCACCAAACGAAGGGCGCTCCCTGGAGGTCGGGGGTGGCCGAGAGGACCTGATAAAAGGCGATGAAAATCGGAATTTGAAGAAGCATGGGGAAGCAGCCAGACATTGGGTTGACGCGGTTCCTTCGGTAAAGGTCCATCGTCTCTTTGTTCATCCGCTGCGGGTCCTTCTTGTATTGATTCTGAATCGCCTTCACCTTGGGCTGGAGCGCCTGCATTTTGCCCATCGATTGATAGCTCATGTGGGTGAGGGGAGTGAAGAGGAGTTTGATTAAAAGGGTCAGAAGGAGAATCGCGGCACCGTAGTTTTTCGTGAGGCCGTAGAAGAAATTAAGGCCGACGAGCGTCCAGAGCCGGGGATAGCCGAGCGCTCCCTTGGTCAAAATTCTCTCAAAGCCAAAACCAAAATGCTTCAGCGTCTCATAATGCTGGGGCCCCGCATAGATCAGAACGTACAAAGTTTTCTTCTCGCCCGCCGCCAGGCTCACCGGCGCCAGCTTGAGACGGCTTCGGATGGTCCCCTCTCCGGCCTCCGTCATTTGACCGATGATTTTCAGGTCAGGCTTGACCAGGAGAGCGTCGTATTTCCTCAGAAGTCCATGCCACTCAAGCGCTTCTGGGCTTTCAAAGGGGGCTTTCTTTATTTTGCCGAGCGCCACTCCTCGTAACTCTCCCGCAGCAGAATAGCCGACCATCTCCGTGCTCGCCTCCCCCTGGGGATCGTGGGCCGGCGTCTCCAATGAGTAGTCAACCTCCAAGGGGAAATGTTTTTCCCGACCCGAGAGATTCTCGAGTTCAAGCTCGAGGACGATGGTTGGGTTTTCGCTTCCGGAAAAAAATTTCTTGGTGAGGCGGTATTCGCCGGGCGTTTCAAAGACGAAGGTTGGGGTCAGCTCCTTTTCCTCGATGGGTGCGCTCTGAAAAATTTCCCTTGTGAGGTCTTCTCGCTCATTCGTCAGCCTGACGCCAAAGATTCCCTCCCCTTCGGGGCCCGATTCGTAAAAAAAAGTGTCCCCTTTTTTTAGAGAGAGGAGGGTTCCGCCCCGGGTTGAAAAGACAAGGTCATAGAGCCCCTTTTTAAGAGGAACGATCGTTGCCCGCCCCTCAACTCTCGGGGTCATTCGGACAAGCAGCTTCTCTTCTGGGGCCTCTTTATAACCCGTTGGGGGCAATTGGGTTGGTGAAATCAGACGGAGATAGTGAGGGTAAGCGAGAAGGATTAAAAGCGAGAAAAGAAACGCGAGAAGGTAGCGCTTATTCACGGGCCGTTACCGGGGGCGGGGGGTCGTATCCGCCCGGGTGGAAAGGGTGGCATGAGAGAAGGCGCCTGAGGGACATCCAGCCTCCCAGGACAACTCCGTGCTCCCGGATGACCTGACGCGCCCATTCCGAACAACTGGGCGAAAAGCGGCAGCAGGGACCCAGCCATGGGGAGAGCGCCATTTGGTAAATCCTAATCAGGGCTAAAGCAATCTCTTTCATTAAAGAACTCCGGCCTTCCTCAGGAGCGCTCGAATTTCCTTCTTAATCTCTTGGTGGCCCGGGGGTTCTGCCGACTTTCGAACCTGAACCACTCCCCGATAACCCGGCAGGATGGACCCTTCTTCGCCGCGCAAGAGCTCCCGAATTCTCCGCTTCCAGCGGTTTCGCTCGACGGCGCGCCGGGCCGCCTCTCGGCTCACTACGATGCCCCAGGCTGTCGCCTCGCGGGGTGCCTCGCCTTTCAGAACCCAAAGCGCTAAGTGCTCTCCGGCCCAACGGTTCCCCGCCTGGAAAATCTTTCGGAATTCCCTCGAGCGGAGTGGGAGGAGGTGAGAGGAGGGACTCACGCGGCGATGAGCTTTTTCCGGCCCTTTTTTCTCCGGCGCCACAGGACATTCCGCCCCCCGGGTGTTCTCGTGCGCTTGAGAAAACCATGTTTCCGCCGCCGCCTTCTTCTTGACGGTTGATAAGTCCGTTTCATCGTTGGCCGGAATTATAACAAAAGGTTTGATGTGGGAAAAACTTTTTTATAGAATACTCCCCTCTTTCGTCGCGCAGGACACAAACTCACACAATTCGATAACCGGAAACTCGATGGAGCAAATTCAGAACATCTCGGATCCTCTCGCCTCCCCAAAGACGGCGCCCGAGATGGAGTCGCTCTTTCAGGAATGGGAAAAAATTCGCGCCCTCATCCAAAAAGAACTGAGCGACCGCTCCTTTGACACGTGGTTCGGCGCCGTCCACTGTCTCACCCTGACCCCTGAGGAAATTGTCCTTGCGGTGCCGGACCCTTTTTATGGAAACTGGCTCAAAGAGCATTATCACGATCTCATCCGGAGCTCCTCCCAAGAAATCCTCGGGGTTCGTCCGGAGGTGATTTATCGAGTCGTTCCTCCTTCCCGGCGCTCCCTCCCCTCCGCGCCCCAGGCTCCTCCCCTTGCTTCCGAGGCCAGGGAGCTCGGCCTGAACGCCAACTATAATTTTGACAATTTCAGATCGGAA
>CAYJTI010000148.1:0-1154 GCA_964373135.1 uncultured bacterium
TCGCTCAATATCGAAGAGCGGATGACCCTTTGCAACATGGTGATTGAAGCCGGCGGAAAAAATGGCGTCATTGAACCTGACGAGGTCACGATTCGATTTGTGAAAAGCAAGACCTCAAAGCCTTTTCAAGTGGTCAAAAATGACCCTGGCGCTCATTATTACAGCGAACGAATCTACAAAACTCCAGAGCTCGAACCGGTGGTTGCCAAGCCTCACTCACCGGACAATCGGGCGCTGGTCCGGGAGGTGGAGGGGACGCGGCTCGACCGCGCTTATCTTGGATCCTGCACCGGAGGAAAGATTACCGATTTTCTGGCTGCCGCAAAAATCTTAAAAGGCCGAAAGGTCAAAATCGATACCTTCGTGGTGCCCGCAACCACGGAAATCAGTCGTCGTCTCGACGAAGAAAAAATGAGTGGCGAGACCCTTCGAGAGATTTTTGTGAAGGCCGGGGCGAAACTGGGAGATGCCTCCTGTGCGGCTTGCCTGGGAGGACCGAAGGATACTTTTGGGCGTCTCAATGAGGCCTTGGTGTGCATTTCTAGTACCAGCCGAAACTTTCCCGGCCGAATGGGTTCCAGGGAAGCCCAAGTCTATTTGGCGAGTCCCTATACGGTGGCGGCCTCCGCGGTCGAAGGGAAGATCACCGACCCGCGGAAATTCTTAACCTGACCTTCGGTCTTAATTCTCACCATGAAAAAAATCATCAAAGGTAAATGTTACGTTGTCGGTGATGATATCGATACGGATCAGATCATTCCGGCCCAATACCTCACCTACAATCCGGCGATCCCCGAAGAAAGGAAGGTGTTCGGCCGCTTTGCGATGATCGGACTGGCGGAGAAGTCTCAGGGACTTCCTTTGGGTGAGATTCCTTTTGTGAAGGAGGGGGCGGAGAAATCAGAGTACAAAATTCTCATCGCCGGGAGAAATTTTGGCTGCGGCTCTTCACGCGAGCACGCCTCCATCTGCCTCCAAGAGTCGGGAATCGAGGCCTGTGTGGCAGAATTTTATTCCCGGATTTTTTTTCGTAATTCGGTCAACGGCGGTTATCTCATTCCCTTTGAAACGGAGGTTCGGCTCCTCGATAAGGTGAAAACGGGGGAGGAACTTGAAATTGATGTGGAGCACCTTCATTTGAAAAACCTCACCAC
>CAYJTI010000148.1:1164-3618 GCA_964373135.1 uncultured bacterium
TGTCGCCTTCCCGCACGAAGATCATCGGGGTTTCCGGGAAGGATTTCCCGTTGAAACCAATCGGGGAAGTCCTCCCCATTATTGAGGCCGGGGATATCTTTAAGTACGCGAAATTGAAAGGAATGGCATGAGCGCTGTCCTATGATGTACAAAATTGCAGTCTTCCCTGGAGATGGTGTGGGCCCCGAAGTGACACGGGAAGCGGTCAAAATCATACGCCGTGTTGCCGAGGTCTTTCATCTCGGATTTGAAATGAAGGAGGCCTTGATTGGCGGGGCTTCCATTGATAAGTTCGGCACCTCCTTGACACCCCAGACCCTAAAGCTCGCCAAGGATTCCGATTGCGTTTTTTTAGGGGCCGTCGGAGGTCCGAAATGGGAAAAAGTGGAATATGAGAAGCGTCCCGAACAGGCCCTCCTTACCCTTCGCCAGGAGCTCGGGGCCTATGCGAATCTGAGGCCGGCTCGGGTCTTTCCCGGACTGGCGGGAAGTTCGCCCTTAAAAAAAGAATGGGTCGAGGGGACCGACCTGGTGGTGGTCCGCGAACTCACCGGGGGAATTTATTTCGGGAAACCCAAGGGAATTGAGAAGCTTTCAAGCGGTGAGGAGAAGGGTGTTAATACGGAAGTTTACACCACCTCCGAAATCAAAAGGATCAGTGAGAAAGCGTTTCAATTGGCACGCCGGAGGCGCCGAAAAGTGACGAACGTGGATAAAGCCAATGTGTTGGAATCCAGTCTCCTTTGGCGCCGGGTGGTTACGGAGGTCTCGAAAAATTATCCGGACGTCAAATTAGAACATCTCTATGTGGATCACTGTGCGATGCAGCTGGTGAAAAACCCTCGGGCATTTGACGTCATTCTCACAACGAACCTTTTTGGGGACATTTTGAGTGACGAAGCAGCCGTTGTGACAGGCTCCATTGGAATGCTTCCTTCCGCTTCCCTTGGAAATCACCACGCCATTTATGAACCGGTTCACGGCTCGGCCCCTGACATTGCGGGCCAAAACAAGGCGAATCCTTTGGCGGCGATTTTGTCGGTTGCGATGATGCTTGAATCGACCTTTCAACTTTACGACGTGGCGTTGGCCGTGGAAAAAGCGGTTGAAAACGTTCTCTTGAAAGGTTGCCGAACGGCCGACATTTATCAGGAAGGGGCCACGCTTACCAACACCACTGAAATGGGCGATTGGGTCGCGAAAGAGATAAAGGCGTGAGTAAGCAGTTACGGGTTGCAATCCTGGGCGCTACAGGTGCGGTCGGTCAGGAATTTCTTTCCCTTCTTGAGCAGAGGAAATTTCCTGTGGCCTCCCTCAAACTTTTGGCCTCAGCCCGGTCCGTGGGGAAGGGCATGAAATTCGAAGGAAAATGGCTTAAGGTTGAGGAGGCAAGCCCTGATTCTTTTAAGGGAATCGACTTGGTCCTTTCAAGCGCCGGCGCCTCTGTAAGCCGTGAGTTCGTCCCAGAGGCAGTGAAGCAGGGCGCGGTGGTGGTGGACAATACGAGCGCCTTCCGAATGGAGCCTGACATTCCGCTTGTCATTCCTGAAATTAATCCCGAAGAAATTAAAAAACACAAAGGCATTATTGCCAATCCCAATTGTTCCACCATCGTCATGGCGGTGCCGCTTTACCCCCTTCACAAGGCCGCGAGGGCCAAGCGGGTTGTGGTGTCCACTTACCAGGCCGCAAGCGGCGCAGGAATGAAGGCCATGCGCGAACTCGAGGAGCAGACTAAAGAGGTGCTGGCCGGAAAGCCGCCTAAGAAACGGGCCTTTCGCCATCAAATCGCCTTTAAACTATTTTCTCACGACAGCAAAATCCGCGACGATGGATTCACGGAAGAAGAATTCAAAATGATTCAGGAAACACGCAAGATCTTTCGAACGCCCAAACTTAAAATCGTGACCACCGCCATTCGGGTCCCGGTACTGAGAGCCCATTCGGAATCGGTGGTCGTGGAGTTTGAAAAACCTCTCTCGGAGCGGGAGGCGCGGGAGATTCTCAAGCGAGCCCCCGGTGTCGAAGTCGTCGACCGGCGCGAAGACAATTACTTCCCGATGCCCATCGATGCCTCGGGAAAAGACTCCGTCTTGGTGGGGCGAATTCGAAAAGACCCGTCTTGTGAAAACAGCCTCGCTTTTTTTGTCTCAGGCGACCAGCTCCGTAAAGGCGCCGCCTTGAATGCCCTCCAAATCGCCGAACTCCTTTTCAAATAATTTCCTCCGCCATGAATAAGGCCCCCGCGCTCGTATTCTCCGCTTTGATTTTCCTCCTCCCTTGCCAGGGGTTTACGGCTCCCGAGGTGGCCACTTATGACGGACTTCTCCAGGCCATACGAGCGGCCCAGGCCCGAAGCCAGACCAGGATTGAACAGGCTGTCGAGCAGGAGAAAGTGCGCGAGGCCTGGGAAATCGGCAAGCTGATTGATGAGCACGAAACGAGCGAAACGAG
>CAYJTI010000149.1:0-3609 GCA_964373135.1 uncultured bacterium
AACCAAATGAGTCACCTCATCGGAGAAATCAATCACGAGGGCCTCCCCTTCCCTTTCCTGACCGGTCAGGGTTCCTTGCGGGAGGGCCAGCGTCTTTGGAAAGTAGCCCTGAAGATTGAATTCTAAATTCTCAAAAAGGCGCGAAAGATTCCGGAACGAGGCGTAACCCGTGGTATAGATCTGAAGGGTGACCGCAAGACGCTGGGCCTCCAGCCCCAAAGGATTCCGCACGCCTGCGAGGTCATTGACCCAGAACGATTCCGGAACCGCCTGAAGAATCCAATCATTGGGAGGGAGAGGCGCAATCGCTCGAGTTTGTTCAATCACCCGTCCGACCTCGTGCGTGGTGACAACACGGGGATAGCCCGTAAAATAAAGGGAGCTCGAAAAACGGGCCATTTTGAGGCCGTGCCCCGAAAGGAGGACGTAACACGGGAGCTCGCCTGCCTCCTCACCCAATTCTAAAAGCCGAATGAGTTCACCCACCGTCCCTTGGGCGCTGTCGAGCTCCGAGACCTCGCCCTTTTGGAAGCCGGCCGGGTTTGAAATCTCGCGAAAACGGAGAAGGTTCACCTTCTCGCCCGTCCCCTCCGCCAGAAGTCCTGCCAGCCGCCGTGTCCCCACATAAATCACAAAGAGGAGGTTGTCCCTTGGGTTAGCCATTTTCCTATTCCTTCCGCACGATTAAGTCCCGGTATTGAAGATCGATGTAAATAATCCGTTGACGCTCGGGGCCTTCGAGAAGCGGTTTCACCGAATCGAAGGCCTGAAGTCTCTGGAGCGGGTTTCTCCCGAAGCGAAGTTCCGGCCCGTTTCTCAGCACGAGCGCCACATTCCCCAGATGGTCCAATCGAATCGCCTCCACCTTTTCCGTACGACTCAGGGGGTGTTTCCAGAAGGCCTTCAGGAAAGCGACGGCCTCTGGATAACCTGCAAGAGAAAATGCCTGTCCCACTTGAGGTTTCGCCTTTCTGGGTCCCCAGGCTTCGACTTGAATGAGGTTCGAATCTTTCTCCTCCTCTCGGGCCAGGACAAATCCATCCTCCGACAGCACATGATAGAAGCCTCTCGGCTCGAAGCGAATCCCGGCAAAGGGTCTTCGTTCGTAAACTTCAATTCGAAGGGTCCGGGGGAACTCTCGAACGACCCTTGCGGCCTGAATCCTTGGGTTCCGTTCGATTTCCTTCGAAATCTGACGAATCGGAATTTTAAAGAGGTTCTGATTCAGCCAGCGGCGCTCGAGCCCGGCCGCCTCCTCGGGCGAAAGGGCGTCTTCCGGAGTCACCTGAACAACTTGGACAAGGAACCCGGGGTCGGCGTATAAATTTTCCCGGATTCCCCAAAAAAGGGCGAGGCCGATTGCCGCGAGCACCCAAAGGGGTGCGCCTTTGATAATCCCTTGAGTAACGAGGCGAAAAAACCCCCGGACGGCCTTCCAAGTCAATGTCGAGCTCAGCTTTTTTCCCTTAATCCGTTTTCCCATTTCTCTCGGCCCTGCGCCACGCCATGTCAACCAGGCGGCGGCAGAGCGCCTCAAAACTAATCCCTGCCTCCCTTGCCGCTTTTGGAAGGAGACTCAACTCCGTAAATCCCGGAATCGTATTCGCCTCCAGAACGAAAGGCCGCCCTTTTTCATCCGCCATCAAGTCAACCCGCGAAAAGTCCCGGAGCCCCAGGACCTCATGCACCTTTCGCGCTAATTTCTGAAATCTCGCCCGCCAAGCCTCGGGGACCGGCGCCGGAACCAAATACTCCGTCATTCCCCGCGTGTACTTGCATCGGTAGTCGTAAAACTTTCGTTTCGGCCGAAGTTCAATCACGGGGAGCACCCGGCGGCCCAAAATCCCCACGGTGAACTCCCGGCCTTCGACCTTCCGTTCGGCCAGGAGCACCGGATACCGCTCAAGGGCATGCATTATTTTTTCGGCTCCGCGTCTGAAATCTTCAACCAAAAAGACGCCGATGCTCGAACCGTCTGCAATCGGCTTCACAAAAAAGGGCGCGGGGAAGTTTTTTAGGGCACGCCAGCTCCGTCCGTCAAACGTGCGCCAGGCCGGAGTGGGAATGCCGGCGCGGAGGAATCTCTTCTTCGCCTCCACCTTGTCGAACGCGAGTCGGCTCCCCCGGGGGTCCGACCCCACGTAGGGAAGGTTGGCGTGCTCCAGCCTCTGTTGAACGGTGCCGTCTTCGCCCCCCTTTCCATGGAGAGCGATGAAGGCGAGGTCGATTTTGGCGAGTCCCCTTCGAAAGGCCCTCACGTTTTGGGGGTCAATGAGGAGCGCTGAAACGCCGGCTCGCTTCAATCCTTCAAAAACCGCCCGGCCGGAGCGAAGGGAGATGGTTCGTTCCGAGGAAGTGCCGCCCAAGAGAACACCAACTTGCAGCTTCTCAATCCTTGAGTCCTGCACTTTTCCCCTCTCCCCTTTGGGGAGAGGGTCAGGGTGAGGGGAGAGTCGAGACATGAACCCCCTCATCCTTCCCTTCTCCCCCAAGGGGGAGAAGGGAAATGCTGGAAATTTGCAGATCTCAAGTCAATCCTCACGATTCGACTCGATAAAACCGGGTTACGACGAACTTGTTTCGACGAGGGTTCGGATAATTCGGACTTCGGGCTCAAGGCGCACGTTAAACGCTTCAAGGACCGTCGCCTGTGTCAGCTCCATCAGACGAATCACGTCTGCCGCCTTCGCGCCCCCGATGTTGACAATGAAGTTGGCGTGGCGGGGTGAAATCATGGCGCCGCCAATCCGCTTCCCTTTGAGTCCGACCTTCTCAATCAGTTGACCGCTCGTTCCCACGCCGCCAGGAGGATTTTTGAACACTGAGCCCGCACTCGGATAGCGGACGTCCTGGACCTTGTTCCGATACTCAAAGTTGGCCTGGATTTCGGAATGGATTTCTTGACGCTCTCTCGGAAAAAGCTTTAACCGGCCCCGCAACACCAAGAACCCCTCCAGGTTTGACCGACGGTAACCGAATTCAAGCGATTCCGGCGCGAGATTCCGAATCTCTCCCTCAGGGGTCAGGACGGTCACCTCCTCGACCAGGCTCCCAATCTCCACCTTCTTTCCGGGGACACGGCTGAATCCCGCATTCATGACGAGCGCCCCCCCGATGGTTCCCGGAATATGACTTAAAAATTCAGCGCCTCCAAAGCCCGCCTCCCGGCACCCAAGGGAGAAACGATACAGATTGACTCCGCTTGAAACGTTGACGGTGTGGTCCTGCCGGTTAAAGAGCATGTAGTCGGCTTCGAAGTGGATAAAGGTTATCACGAGGCCGGGATACCCCTCGTCCGGGAAAAGGAGATTGGAACCTTTTCCGACCGCCAGAAACGGGAGTTTTTCCTGCTGGGCAAACTCAAGGAGGAGTTCTAATTCTTCCAGGGAAGTTGGCTCTGAAAAATACCTCGCCGGGCCGCCGATTTGGAAGGTCGAATAGCGGGAAAGCGGGACCTCAAACCGAAGCGGGATTTTCGATTCGGTGATTCTTGACCCGACGGGCAAACTCATCGGCCACCTCTCCAATATCCCCTGCGCCCAGGAAGGCGATGACTCCTTCTTTGATGTTCCGGGACAATAGGTAATCCGTGACGCGATCTTTCGAGAT
>CAYJTI010000150.1:0-3543 GCA_964373135.1 uncultured bacterium
CAAAAGAGGAGAAAGAACCCGGAGGGCTTTTAAAGAGACTGGATGAATTTGTGGTCGAAGATTTTCAGGGAACCCAGATGTATCTCACCGCTTTTTGTGGACTTCTCGACTTCACGAAATCTCGCTTTCTTTATTCGAATTACGGACATCCCCCCCAATACCTTTACCAAGGGAGGCGGGGAGAGGTCCGGCGCTTGGATTCACAGACGACCTTGCTGGGGGTTTCTTTTCGGGACCAATCCCTTTATCAAAGTGAAGTTCCTTTTGACGCCGGAGACCGAATCCTCCTTTTTACCGACGGCCTTTTGGACTCAAGTCCTTGGAGGGGGACACCGGCCGGGACTGAGAAACTCGAGGCGTTTCTGAAGGAACAGGCCGGGATGCCTCACCCCCTCTTTAACCAACGTCTGCTTCAGGAGTTTAAAGTCGAACCCAACGGGGAATTCAAAGATGACATCTTTCTTCTCTCCATCAAGATTCATTAGTACGCTGTTTGACCCCCTCACCCTCCCCTCTCCCCCAAAGGGGGAGAGGGAAGAAGGAAGGGAGCCGGACCAATTTCCCCCTCTCCCGTTGGGAGAGGGTGGGGGTGAGGGGGAAAACGACGCCAAATTTGTCAAACAGCTTACTAAATTGGCGGTGGCGGCCCTGTGCGGCCTATTATCCTCCTGCGTTTCCGCCGGGAAAGCAGCGTGGTTTCTTCAAGATTACGCCCGGATGAGCAGGGGAGAGCACTTCAAACAGGAATACGTGTCGCCCGGAGTTGATTTTTCCCGCTACGAAAAGATTCAACTCAACCCGGTCGAACTCAAGCATTTTCATGACGCCGATGACTTCACCTCAGACGAAATCACCGGCCTCGCAGCTAAGTTCGAGGAGGAGGTGAGGAGGGAGCTCGAGAAGGAATTCCGCTTGTTAGGGGCCTCTGAAGTTGCCGATGAGAAAACGCTGGTGCTGCGTCTTGCCTTGGTCTCTGTCCAGAGCCCACCCCGGGAGCTCAATGTGGTGACCACGGCCGTGATTTTTGTCCCGGTCGCATCGGGTTCCGCAACGTTTGAAGGGAAACTTTTGGACGGGGCCACGGGCGAGGTGCTTGCGGAAATTCGGGAGAAGAGAAGCGGCGGACTCGATGCCAAGTCGCTCACGATTGGGGCCTACTCAAAGTTTGTTCACGCCGAGGCCGCATTTAAGAAATGGGCCGGGGAACTTCCCAAATTTCTTCGGGAGGAAAAGGAAACCGGTCGCTGAACCCTTTTGAGCCGGCGACCTGTCCCCTTTTAAAAGGTAAAACTGAGTGAAAAATGGAAGCGGGAAGTCCGCTTTTCAGTGAGCGGGGCTTCGCCGATGGGATAACCCCAGTCGAGTCTTCCCGAAATGTTCCGGCCGAGGAGCCTGCGGCCGAAATTAAAGCGGAAGCCGCCCCCAATCCCGACGAGGGTCCGGTTGCTCGGCTGAGATGCCGGCACCCCTTTGGTTTCCACCCGGGCCACATCGACGAAACCTAGGAACTGAACTAAATCACGGACCAAACTTTCGCTCTTTGTGAATTTCCAGCTCCTTGGAATAAAAAAGGGGGGAACCCGGATTTCGGCTGAGAAATTGAAGCCTCGTTCCCCGAGGAAATCCCCTTCCGGATATCCCCGCACGGTCTCGGCACCGCCCACCCGCATCTGCTCCGACGAAGGAAGTTTATCCGGCGTAAAATGCGCCGTCCCCCGAAGGAGAAGGAAAGATTCTTTGGGAAGCCTTTGGAGCCTTCCGACTTCAAGGACGGAACGAAAGAATTGTCCGCCGGCTTCGGTCCGGCTTGAATTCGAATCGACCTTGTCGGAGGCGCCGAGAATCGTGTCGAATCCCCAGGAGAATTCGTTGGTGAGAAAAGTCCTTCCCCACGGGTCCCGGGTAACGAGCTGGGGGCCGAGGCGGAGGACACGGAGAGAGTCGAAGGAATTGGCAATCCGATTTTCGGTCGTTTCAATCTCTTTGAAATCAAAACCGGCAAAAAGTGAGCCCTCGAGATAACCGTAATCGAGGAGACGATGGAGAAAGGTGGCGGAATAGGTTGCGGCCTCGCCCCGAATTTTGCGAGGGTTAAAATCGCCGCCGATTCGGGTCTCCACGGCGCTGAAGTCAAAGACAAGGTCGGTGGCGCGGGTGAGAGGGAAAAGATAATCAATTGAGAATCCTGCGAAGTGGCCGCCGTCGGTAATGAGGAAGCGGCTCTGGAAAATGTCGTCCCATCCGAGAAGGTTGGAATGGGCCAGGGTCACGCCGTGCCGGAGCCGCCCCGTGAGCCGTGTCCCCTGGTTGTCAAAAGAATAACCGGCGTGAAGCGGAAAAATTTCTTCGACCTCGAGAAGGACATCCGTGGTCTCAGGGATTTCCCCCGGAAGAAGCACGGCCCGGACTTCCCGGTCCGGGTGCGTATTCAGCCGGAGGAGGTCTCGTTCAAGCCGGGCGTAACGGAGAATCTCTCCCGGCCGGGTCGTCATCTGCCGTTTGATGAGGCGCTCCTTAAAACGTTTGTTTCCCTGGACCCTGACCTGCCCCAATTTTCCCTCCAGGATCTTGAACCGAGCCACCCCGTCTTCAATCTTCTGAGGCGGGACATAGACCCGGGTCGTGACGTAACCCCGGGCCCGAATCTTTTGCGTGAGGGCCCGGGCCGCCCGCTGGAGATCTCGAAGTGTCAGGGTTTGATTTCGATAAGGGGCGAGGGTTTCGTCCACCTCGCTCGACTTAAGATAGGTCTTTCCTTCTACGGCGATTTCTTTCACGAAAAAAGAAACTTCGACGCCGGCCTCAGGCGGGAGTTCCTCCACGCGCTTTGTTTCGATTTCGGGTTTCTTCTCTTCGACGACCTCCGGGCGGGGTTTCCGGAAGGCCTCCTCTTCCGGGCCGACTTGAGTTCCGGGCGGAGGCGTTTGAGAGAAAAGGGGAGCGGAGGCAAGAAAAAAAGCCAGGACAAGACCCAGAAGAAGACGGAGCCGCATTAACGAGATTTTACATTAATCGAGGAAACCGCGATAGCGCTGAGTGATGAAGCGCTGGAGAATCGTCTCAAGGAAGGGAGAGAAGAGGATTTGCTGGCCGACCGAGACCACACCGGAGACGGCGGCGACAGCCCTTAAATCGATGCCGTTAAAAAGGACAAGTCCCGGAGGATTTCCAAGGATAACGAGGGTATTGGTCGGGGTCACGGTGCCGTTGATGGCTACGGAGGTGCCGGCCGTTTGTCCGAGTGCTGAGACGCTGAGCGAAGCACCGGTCACGTTCACTTCAATCGGGTCGGCTGAGGCTCCAAGGGTCCCGCCGGCCGAGAGAGTCGAATTCGCCGTCGCCACGACATTGTTCAAAGCGCCGTTTGAGTCAAAGATGGAGCCGGTTCCATTAGCGGTGAGGGTGACGGCACCTGTCGCATCGGCGAGTCCCAAGGTCAGGTCGCCTCCGGTCGTAATGTCAATATTCCCGTTGGCTGTCGTGACCGACGCATTAGTAATCGTGAGGGCATCCGCTTCTGCTAAGGAAATATTTCCCGCTCCC
>CAYJTI010000151.1:0-3537 GCA_964373135.1 uncultured bacterium
CTCACCCTTAACCCTCTCCCCCGGAGGGGGAGAGGGGAGGGTAGGAGGGAGAAATGCCGCCTCAGCCGACGGATGAGCTTTCTCTTTTCCCGCTCTGCCTCGCCTGCGTCGATTGTTTTCTCAATCTCCTGAATCTTAAAAAGCCGGACAAGCTCGGGCCATTCCCTTTGATGGATGACGTTCGTCAAATCGACTCCCAGTTCACGCCTCGCCGCCTCTTCGAGTATTCCAAGGTGACTCAAAAGTTCTCGCTCCGAATTTTGGTAGTGCGCCCACTCCTTGACGAATCGACGGAGCGCGGGATTGAACGTGTGAACCGCGAGCGTATCCAGCGTCGATTTGGTTTGGAGGAGAAACGCCTCCGCCGGCTCTTTTTTTTCAAAGGCCCGCTTCAACGCAAGGAGATTTCTCCAATAAAGGGTCTCTCGTTCGACGCCAAAGGCTTTCGCCCGTGATTTTGAATCCAAAAGGTAAAGCTCGGCCCCTCCCACTTCGGACTCCTGAGCGAGGAGGTCGGCCGCTTTGTAGTTGAGCGACTCCTCCTTGAAGAAACGGAGACGGTCGGGATGGAGCCGGCCGGCGCCCCCTTCGAGAAAAATCAGCTTGAATCCAAACTTCTCCCGAAGATGACGGAGGATTTCCTTTATCTTCAGCTGGGCCTCGTAGCTTCCGTGGGCATCTTGAAGGTGAACCAGGGTTGGAGCCTCAACGCGGTCTGGCGAAAGGGCCGGGAGATATCTCTCTTCAATCTCTGCCAGAAAATTGGGAAGCGTTAACTTCTCGACAAGGGGCGTCACCTTGACTTCGACGGGAGAGGGAGCGGCCCAAAGAATTGTGTCAACCGTGAAAAGGAGGGCAACGAGAGCAGAAATTGCCCGCTGCCAAAACTGAGATTGTTTGGTCTTTTTAAAATTGATTATCTTTTGGGGCAAAAAATTTCCCCCTTGTCTAACCTGAATTGTGCTCGCCAGTTAACGCAGGTAATGTAAAGTAAAAATATACCCCACGTTCCCCGGAAAATCAAAACATCCGGTAAGATTTAATTTCCCTTAGTGTTTGCTATCTAACTCATTTCAATCATTAAAGTTACAGCCCAGCCTTCCAGCGAATCCGGCTGAGCCTTCCCGGGTGAGCCGTCGGGCCGGCTCCGGGGTGGGGCATCTTAAAGGTTGACAATTATGCAATTTATATTATCATTTTTATGCATTCCCTTAAAAAGCGGCCTCAAAATGACCTGGAAAAAATTGTTCTTCGTTCCATTTTTCGTGACGGTGGTCCTTCTCGGACCCGGGTTCCGTGCCTGGAATTCGCCTCCCTCACTTCCCCCGACTGAGGAACTCTCCGACCTTGCCCGTCATCCGGCCGATTCTCAAAAGCTCTTCGCAGCGGCCGAAAATTCGGTCTACCTCAGGGCGGGGAAAGAGAAATGGGGCCGCCTCTTTACCCTTCCAAGGAAATCCCCCATCAAGAAATTGGCCGTGCATCCCAAAGAGCCGAATAAAATCTTTCTCTTGACGGAGGACCGTCTCTGGGAAGGGGGCCTCGGGAAAGTGAGGTGGACCCCCCTCTTTGACGGAATCCGGACGTCACGGATTCATTCTTTTTCAATCCATCCTGAAAATCCTGAACGCCTCTTTGTCGCGGCCGGGGAAGGACTCTTCCAGAGTGGGGATGGCGGAAGAACCTGGCTTCGGCCTTACCGGTGGCCTGAAAACCAACCGGCGGAATTTGTGGCGGCCTTCCCTTCGTCACCTTCCCTCGTTCTTCTCGGAACCGGACGCGAGCTTTTCTTTTCAAAAGATGGCGGCCTCTCCTTTGAATCGGGATTCTCGCTTCCCTTTTCGATTGAAGAAACGTTTGAAGAATCGGAAGCAGAGTCCGTCCTTCCGGAACCGCGTTTCCGCGCCGCCGCCATTTCACCCATGGATTTCAAAGAAATTTCTGTCGCCACCTCGGAAGGAATTTACCAAAGCGAAGACGGCGGGATTAACTGGGCCCGAGTCACCGACCGCGGGCTTGAAGCGCGGGGGGTTCGAGACCTTCTTTATTCACCCCTGTCCGGGCAATTGATTGCGCTGGCCGGCCGAAGCGTTGTCCGGTTCCATGGGACGGAAAAACGGTGGGAAACCCTGCCGCTCCATTTGAATCGTTCGCCCGCCGCCTTGGAAATCCGGCCGGCCGAGGAAGGAAAGCAAGAACTCCTTCTCATTGCAAGCGGAAATGAAGTGTTTGAGTTTCCTCTTTCGCCTTTTGAAATCCCTTTCTCCGAGGACCCCTTTCTCCCCTCGCCCGAAAGGGGAGAACTTTTCCGAAAACTTCTTCTCCTCGAGCCAACGATTCAAGAGGTTCACCAGGCGGCCATCCGTTACGGAAATTTATCCCATGGGCGTCTCCAGCGCTGGCACTGGGGCTCCCGGCTTCGCGCGCTTCTGCCCCGGGTCGGTTTCGGAAAAGATTTTTCATCAAGCGCCAATGTCGATATCGACCGAGGGGGGACGGGCGACCCGGATAAATTCATCCGGGGGCCGGATGACCTCGATGAGGGATGGGATTTAAATTTGACGTGGGAGCTTGGGGATTTGATTTGGTCGACCGCACAGCCCGCAATTGATTCCCGGACAAAACTTTTGGTGGAGCTTCGGGAATCTCTTTTGAGCGAAGTCACCCGCCTTTATTTCGAAAGGCGCCGGCTTCAGATGGAAATTGCCTTCTCTGGCGCCGAAACGCCTCAGGCCTCACTTGAGCGCCTCCTCCGTCTTGACGAATTCACCGCGCACCTTGACGCCTTGACGAACGGCTTCTTTTCAAACGAGCTCCGAAAGATCTATCGAAACTCCCCTGAACTCAGTCAGCTTTGGGACCTCTTTGGGGACAGGCACCTTTAGGGGGACAGGCAAAATAAACTAATATCAGAAGAAAAGGGAATCATGCCAAGAAGAAACCGGAACGAAATTCTTTACGATGGGTGCTTCGCACACGTTTTTTCGAGAGCCCTCGAGGAATGCTCGATTTTTGATGAACGTTCGGAGTTTGACTTTTTCAAAAATCTTCTCCTCAAGGCGAAGCGCAGGTATTTTTTTAAGATCCATCACTATTGCCTTATGAATACGTACCCACTTCCATTTGGTGGTGTCAATTCCACAAGTTAAGCAGTTCTCTTCTGCACTCAACCAGGTTAAATTTCGTTTTACTCGCTGGAAAAATCTAAAAACGGACCGATCGGGACCTCTTTGGAGAGAACGCTTTAGAAGTCTGTTAATCGAGAATGAATCTTATCTTTACACGTGCGGTCAGTATGTGGAGTGGAATCCCGTAAAAGCGGGAATGACGAGTCAACCCACCGATTGGCCTTACAGTTCGGCGGCCTACTATCTTCTGGGCCGAAACGATCCCCTCATAGATCCCTACGATAAGGGAGCTAACACTCATTGCCGCTAAGTAAATTCTTCCATGACACAAGTGATGATTACAGCAAAAGTTGCCGAACGACATAGAAAACCTCAACGAGGGCGATACTATGTCTGGACGCAGAGCAAA
>CAYJTI010000152.1:0-3522 GCA_964373135.1 uncultured bacterium
CCAATCCGGTCATTCGGAATGGCAAAAAGAGGCGCCAGAAGAATAATGAGGAGTCCGCCAAAACTTTTCGAGGCGCGGTAGACCAGCATATCAATCACCGGCTTGACCCGGTATCGGACGCTCGAAGAGAGCGGAAGATAGAGGACCTCTTTTGAGGCCTGTTGGATGGAGTAATTCATTGAGCCATCAAAAATTTTGAGGAAGGTTCCGGTCGCCAGAAGCGGGTAAAAGAAGGTGGCGAGGGAGGCGACCCCGAGTCCGACCGGTAAGAGCGTCAGCGAAATCCCAATTCCCAGAAGCCGGAGAGAGAGGCTCGTGGCATAAAGCTGCATGAGAAGCGAAACCACGTTTAAGCCGGCGCTGAAGGCCCCGAAGAAAGCGGTCTTGGCCTCCTTTCCAACGAGATGAAGTTCAACCACCGCGTTAAATTGGTTGTCGACCATCGTGGAGCCCACCTTGGCCAGGAGGACAATCCCTGCCAGCATCCAAAGGTAAGGAGAGCTTAAAAAGAGTTTGCGGGTCGACTCCTTTTCAATCGTGGGCTGACCCCGCTGGGAGCTCAGGGATGGGGAACCGACTTCTCTCCAGACGAGCGAAATTAAATAGACACAGCCGCCCAAGAGGAGCGAACAAATCAGGAGGAGATCTTCGGTCCGGACCCACTGAACGGCGCGATTTGTTAAAATCCCTCCGATGACGCCGCCGGCGCTTCCGCCGCTGATGATGAAACCGAAAAGCCGTTTCGCCTCGAGGGGGTCGAAGAGGTCGTTCGCCATCGTCCAAAATTGCGTCACCACCGTGATGGAAAAACAGGCGACCCACACGTAAAAAAGCGCACTCAGGAAAGCAACCTTGATGTGAAAGAGCCACCAGAAGATGAGCAGATTGGAAATAAAAAAGAGAGGGACCCCGTTGAAGAAAATCTTTTTGGGAAGCCGCTTCGCGAGAGAGATGTAACCCCAGGTGGCGAAGAGAAGTAAAAGCCCTTCACCGAGATAGACGTAGCGGAGATTTTGACTTCCCAGCTCTTCCAGGAAAAGTGAACTTCGGACTGGCTTCAGGATGTAAAGCGTCGCAATGGTCAGGAAAAAATAGAGGAACATCAGGAGCGTTTTCCGCCACTCCCCCTTGCGGATATCGAGCGGATTCAAAAAGCTCCATGGCAATCTCGCGGTCCGGTTGCTGTTCATTCCTCCACCCCGAAGGCATCCTGAACGAGCGAGAAGGAAGGCTCCCCCTCCCCGTCCCAGATGACAGAAAGAATATCGAACCGAGCCGGCCGTTCCTCAAGCCCCTTCGCCTGCAGGTAGGCCTCGGCCAGATGCGCTAATTTCTTCTGTTTCGGCCAGTTCACCGATTCCTCCGGCCGGCCAAAACGCGGGTTTCGGCGAGTCTTCACCTCGATAAAGACCACGGCCCCGTCTTTTTCGGCCACCAGATCAATTTCTCCGAAGCGGGTCCGGTAATTTTTGTCGAGGATGGAATACCCCTGTTTTCTCAAGTAATTCCAAGCGAGGGCCTCACCGCGCCCTCCAAAATTTTTCCGATCGCTAGAGCGAATTGACATCCCTTTCACCGACTGCCATCACCGGGCCAAAGGTTTTCCGGTGAACCGGCGTCGCTCCTTTACGCTCCAGAATGGAAAGGTGTTCTGGCGTCGGGTAACCCTTGTGGCGCGCGAACCCATACTCCGGATAAATCCGGTCAAGTTCACGCATCCAGTGGTCCCGCCAGACCTTGGCAACGATCGAGGCCGCGGCGATCGAAGCCGACCGGCCGTCCCCGCCGACGATTCCGATTTGCGGGAGCGGGAGGTCCAGCGGAATCCTTCCGTCCACGAGGAGAAGCGCGGGCGTCCTGGGGAGGGCGAGCACGGCCTCTCTCATCGCAAGACGCGTGGCCTGGTAAATATTGATTTCGTCAATCATCGATTCGGGAATCTTTCCGATTCCAACCGAAGCGTTGCGTAAAATTTCCCGGAAGAGGGATTCTCGTTTCTCGGGCGAGACCTTCTTGGAATCATTGAGGTCGGGAAGGAAAAGGGACCGGCGGAAAATCACGGCCGCCGCCACCACGGGGCCCGCAAGCGGGCCTCGCCCCGCTTCGTCGATCCCCGCCACGGGGCCGGGTGTGTCTTTTAAAAAACGCCGGTCAAATCGAAAAAGCTTTCGGCTCCACCCCAAGCGGACCTGCTTCTTTTTCTAAAGTTATCCGGCTATCTTTTTCTAAGGTAGTAAAGCTTTGCCCGCCGCGCTTCTCCCGGACGGACGCGAACCAACTTTTCCAGGAAAGGGGAATGAAGAGAAAAGGTCTTTTCGACCTTATCTCCGTGGGACTCCTTCAAAAGGGTGCACGTTCGGCCGAGGCCCCGTCCCCGTTTCCGGATACAAATTCCTTCAAAGCTCTGCGTCCTCGTCTTCTCCCCCTCTTTCACCCGGAAAAGGGCCCGGACCGTATCTCCCACCCGAAACTCGGGGAGATCTTTTTTAAGATAAGGGGTCTCAAACCGCTCTAAAAGGCTCATGGTCATTTCTCCTCGCTTCCTTATTTGAATAAGTCCGGACGCTTTTTTCGCGTCACGCGATCAGTCTCCTTCTTCCGCCATTCCGAAATCGTGCCGTGGTCGCCTGAAAGAAGGACGCCGGGAACTCTCCATCCCCGAAAAACCCGGGGGCGCGTGTATTGGGGAAATTCGAGCCGCTTCCCTTTCGTTCCATTTCGAGAATCGGAGAGGCTCTCCTCTTTCAAAGATTCCGGATTTCCCAAGACGCCGGGAATCAGCCGGACGACCGCTTCAATCAGACAGAGCGCCGGCGCCTCGCCCCCCATCGTGACAAAATCGCCCACGGAAATCTCTTCGTCGACCAAATGCCGCGAGACCCTTTCATCCACTCCTTCGTAATGCCCGCAGATCAAAATCAGATGCCGTTTCTTCGCGAGCCGGCTCGCCTGACGGTGGGTCAAAGGTTTTCCCTGCGGGCTCAAAAGAATGACCCATCCTTTTCCCGGAATCGACTCCACGCACTCAAAGATCGGCTCCGGTTTGAGGACCATGCCGGCGCCCCCGCCGAAAGGCCTTTCATCGACGGTCCGGTGACGGTCCGGAGTGAAATCTCGGGGGTTATGAAGATAAAACTTCACCTTCTTCTCGGCCCGCTTCAGGAGCGAGTGACCAAGCGGCCAACGGAAAAAATCGGGAAAGAGGGTGACCAGGTCAATTCGCACCTTTGGGTTTCTCCCCCTCCTTCCGGACCAAATCCTTCACCGTATCGCTCGGCCGGGCCCCTTTCCGAACCCACTCCTCGTAACGATCCCTCCGAACAGTGACGGCCGGCGGATCGACCGAAGGGTTATAGGTTCCGATTTCCTCAATCGAACGCCCGTCTCGGGGCCTTCGGCGGTCCAAGACCACAATCCGCCAAAGTTTCTGATTCTTTCTTCCAATTCTTTTCAATCGAATGACTAATGCCAAGGGAATCTCTCCTCTCTCTTTAGCTTTACTCTTTTTCTCTTCGAATCCGG
>CAYJTI010000153.1:0-3464 GCA_964373135.1 uncultured bacterium
TTCTCGGCCAAGGGTTTCATTTTGACAAACCACTGTTTTGAAAGGTAGGGCTCCACCACCGTGTGGCAGCGGTAGCAGTGCGGCACGGCGTGGCGGTGGGAAACTTCTTTTTCGAAAAGTCCGGCCACTCTCAAATCTTCGACAATCCGCTTGCGGGCTTCGAAACGGTCAAGCCCTTCGTAAGGCTTCCCGTTTTCATTGATGCGTCCGTCCGGCGTCAGAATGTTTCTCCGTTCCAGTTTGTGGCGAATCCCCATTTCAAAGTCGTTGGGGTCGTGGCCCGGTGTGACCTTGACAACGCCGGTTCCAAATTCCGGGTCGACAAATTCGTCCCGGATGACTTTGAGCGGCCGGTCCTGAAGCGGCAGATAGATTTCCTGTTGGTCCAAATTTTTGTAACGTCCGTCCTTGGGGTTGACGGCCACGGCGGTATCCCCCAGCATGGTCTCGGGCCGGGTCGTGGCAATCAAAGGAGCGCCTTCTTTGGAGAGCTTGCCGGTCTTGGGGTCTTTAACGAGATAATAATAGTAGTAAAGCTTTCCTTCGGTTTCCGTGTAGGGCGCCTCTTCATCCGAAAGGGCGGTCTGGCAGCGGGGGCACCAATTAATAATGTAGTTCCCCTGATAAATGAGGCCCTTTTCATAAAGGGAAACAAACGCGTCCCGCACCGCCCGGGAAAGTCCTTCGTCCATCGTGAAGCGCTCTCTCGTCCAGTCGCACGAGGCGCCGAGACGGCGGAGCTGCTTTGTAATCGTATCGCCGTGCTCTTCCTTCCATTTCCAAACTTCCTCGAGAAATTTTCCCCGGCCGAGGTCCTGACGTTTTTTCCCTTCTTTCGCCAACTTTTTTTCAACGACGTTCTGTGTGGCAATCCCGGCGTGGTCGGTCCCCGGGACCCAGAGCGTCGGCTCCCCTTTCATCCGGTGCCACCGCACCAAGATATCCTGAAGGGTGTTATTCAAGGCGTGGCCCATGTGGAGAATCCCCGTCACATTCGGCGGCGGGATGACCACAACGTAGGGCTTTTTCCTGGGGTCAATCTTGGGCGTGAAAAAACCCCGAGACTCCCAAAACTCGTAGAGCCTCGCTTCAATCTCCTTCGGATTGTATCGTGCCGATAGTTCGGTCATCTGCAAGGTGCCCTTATAAATCCAGCCTCAGTTGTGGGTTTTCGTCTTCCATAAATCGCCGGATTTTCTCCAAATACTTCTCTGCTGCCTTGAAGCCCTCTTCGGCCTCCGAGTGGGAGACCAATCCCCCAATATCGTACATCAACTTGTTCCTCTTCTGTCTCATCTGATTGAATTGACGTGTCAGGGATTCAAAGTCCCTTCCCAAAATGAACCCTGCCGCTTGGACCACCGTTTCGTGCTGACCTTGTCCTTTGGGCCGGTAACCTCTGAGGAAAAGAAGCGCCCGGCCAATCTTGAGCATCGCCGTATAGGCAAAAAGATACGCTGCTTTGTCGGAAACCGGAAAAGTGGCCCGCGCCTCTTTTAGGTCTTGAAAAGCTGAACCGATGTGTTCCGCAATCTGAGGATGGCCGATTTTGAACTTCTCAAGCCTCTTTTCGTCAAGGAGGCGTTGAATAATCTCCATCAAGGTTTAGGGTTTGAGTTTTACGAGTGGAGACTTCATCATCGTATAAAGAAACTCCGACTTATCCTGCCGCTTCTTCTCAAATTCAGCCGGGGCATAGGTCACCGCATTGATCATGCGGCCGAATTTTCTCTGGAGCTTGTCCAAGAGTTTTCTTAAAGCATCCGTTTCTTTTCCAACGAGCAAGAGATCGATATCGGAATCCGATCTCATCTTCCCCGTAACGACTGAGCCGTAAAGATAGGCCTCCCGGATCTCCTTGAGCTTCTGAAGCCCTCCAGAGAAGGCGGCAGGGACTCCCGACGTCTTCTCAATGATTCCTTTGATTTCCTTAAAAAGGGGGTGGGCCCGGTTAATCCGGTAAAAGATCTCCCGGCCACCGGGCTCTTTCATAAGGATGCCTTCCATGGATAAGGCCTTAAGCTCCCGGGCCAGGGCCCCGGGTGAAACGTTGAGCCGGCGCTCAAGCTCCCTGAGATAGTAGGATGCTTCGGGATTGAGAAAGAAAAGTGCGAGAAGGTCGGCGCGCAGTTTTGAGCGGGTCAGATAAAAGGGGGCGGTGCTTGTTCTCATACCTGAGAACAATTGTACTCAATTTGAGAACGGTGTCAAATAAAAATTAAAATCAAAAACATATGCGATAAATAAAAGCACGGTCGTCATAATCGCTTGAACGCGCAAAATCTTCGACACAATTCCTGAAACAGGGAAAAGGTTACTGTCCCCTCCTTTGGGGACGGTCCCCCTTTTGTTTTTCGGGCGTGAAGAGGCCCTCGGACTCCCAAAACTCATAACGCCTCGCTTCAATCTCCTTCGGATTGTATCGTGTCGATCGTTCGGTCATTGGCCGAGTCTTTCTCAGAAAAACTATTTTGGCTTATATTTCAGGCGGGGCCTTTTGATCTTCACCTTCCGGGCCGGGACCATAACAACCTTGCCATTCCGCCAGAGGGCCACCGGGTCCCCTGTCCGGGCATGGTCCTTAATCGCTTCATACACCGCAAGCTTGAGCGCCTCCTCCGCCATCAGCGCCAGGCGCATAAACTCCTTTTGGGGCGCCGCCCGTTTTTTCATTGAACCTTCCTCCCCGCCTGTTTCGAGATTCGATCGAATAATTCCTTGTCAGCGATTTCAATCTCTTCGGTGTCACCCGCCGCCGCCAAGTGAGCGAAAGAACCTGAGTTGTCAAAAATCGTCCAGCTCGTGAGGTAACTCCGGTAAGTCTCAAAGAGATTTCGAATTCCCCGTCCAAAGCGGCGCTCGACCACCGATTCCGGGATTGAATGCCCTCCCCGTTTCACCCGCTCACGGATGCGCGAGAGGGCAAGTGCTACCGTCGGAATCCAGAGGAAAAAAAGATGGAGTCGGTACCCCCTTTGTATAAGTTCCGTAAACAAATTGCGGTGGGTCTTACCCGCCAGGGTGGTCTCAAAGCCAAAATCAGTCCCCCGGGCGGCGAAGCGGTGGATTTCTTCGAGGAGGAGCCGGCCCGCCCGGAGGGCTGATTCTTCAGGCGAAAAGGGGGCAATCCCCCCTGCAATCAAGTCGGCATTCAGAAAACGCCGGCAGCGGACATACTCCGGAAGAAATTTCCGGGCGAAGGTTGTCTTCCCGGCCCCGTTCGGGCCCGCCACAATGTAAACCGTTTTGTTCCCGCCCGCCCGTCTTGCCACACCCACCCGGTAGCGGGCCTCTTCACTTTGGGGAGCCACCACGGTTTTTCCTACCATGGCCTTAAGGACGGGATAAAGGGGATGGTCCGGGTTGAGGAAAAAATATTTCTGAAGTCCCCGCTTTTCCGAGTCGAAGAGGCCTTCTTTTTCAAGCGCTTTGGCCCATTCGGCCTGGGCCTTCTTTAAAAGAAG
>CAYJTI010000154.1:0-3443 GCA_964373135.1 uncultured bacterium
AGAGGGCAAAGGCTGAGGGGGAAACCGACCCAGAATTTGTCAAACGGCTTACTAGTTCAGCTGCCTTTTCTTTCTTCGGTCCCGTCAACGCCTTTTTAGCTCGGTGGTAAACGAAAAAGAATCGTTGGTTGAACCACCGGAAAAAGTAAGAGCGCATTCTCAAAAAAGCGTCCACCCGGTTCACAATTTCATATCGGGATTGTTTCTCATAGACGAGGCCGTCCAAAACCATCAGATTGGGATAGAAACGTTTGACGATGGCTCCCCCCTTCGCCTCGTAACCAATCCGGAGCCGCTCGCCGGCGTCCACCGTGAATCCCACAATGACCAAGGGGTGTCGTCCAATGGATTTCACGAGTCGTTCGTATTGTAAAAGGTATTGCCGCCAGCTGAAACCGGGGACTCCCGCTTTCATCACGTAGTATTGAGGCACAACGGAGCGAATTTTATTTTCGAGGAGGGTCGGCCAGATTTGGTCAAAGGGGACACCATCCCCAAACGTCATCGAGTCGCCGATGGCCAGGATGACCTCATCCTCCGGAGAAAATTGCCGCTCGTAATCCCTGAGCCCGAGCTGATTCACCCGGATTTCCACATCGGGATGCCCCGGCACGACTTCCATTCCGACGAAACCCGGTTTCAAGGTGTATCGAAGCGTTTCGTCCGGAATCACGAGATGCGGGGGAAGCCCTCCGTTGAGTTCTTTTGGGAGCCAGCGGGAACCGTAGCGGATTCTTAGGGCGGTTTCGCCCACCGCCCCCACCAGGAGAAAGGTGAGAATAAAAGAGATGGGAAAGAGGAGCCGCTCCCGTTTCATTTTTCTTTAAGGCGAAGGTGTTTAAGTCTATATTAAACAGCCGTTCAAGCCAATGGGGACGTTCGAGCCGATTTCATTTTCCGACCGAGTCACCGCTTCCGTCGTGATTCCCCATTTCTCACGCTCCCGGGAGGAGAATGTCAGGAACCTCATCGGCGATCTCAGGCAGCAAACCTTTAAGGAGATCGAAGTCATTGTCGTGCCCGGCGTCTCCCCCCAGGGAAAGGCAATCAATACGGGCGCCAAGCAGGCCCGGGGAGAGATTCTCATTGTGGCGGATGACGACAGCCGTCTCGGCCATGAGCGGGTGATTGAGAACCTGGTCCGGGTGATTCGTGAAAATCCCGGCGTGGCGATGGCGGGGGCGTCGATTCTGACTCCCGAGACGGCGAACCGGTTTCAAAAGGCAGCCGCCAAGGAATTTCCCCGTTTGAATATGCCGGTCGTCGAGGAAGTGACGGAGACCGACCTTGCCTGCCACGGTTGTGTCGCCTTCCGAAAGGACGTTTTCATCCAGGTGGGCATGGAGCGGGAGAACATCCTTCGGGGACTCGACCCCGATCTCAGGGTTCGCATCCGGAAGGCGGGTTATCGGGTGGTCCTGGCGCCGGACACTTGGGCCTACCACCCCTTCCCTGAGAATCTTCTCAAATTCATCCGTCTTTTTTTCAGGAATGGCTCGGGCTCGGCTTACATTCAGGTCTTTCATCCTGAACTTGTATATGACACGGATGAGGCACTCCATTCAGAGAAGTTTGTCGCAAGGCGGCCGCTGATTTACCGCGCCCTCCGTTTTCCCCTCCGCTTGCTGAAAGCCCTGGTGACGTTGCAGTGGCTCCGCCTTCTCGGATACACGGTCTACCTCGCCGGATATATTGCGGGCTTCGTGCGGTTCCGCCTCTTTTCTCCGCCCCCCTCAATCCATAGGAGATGAAGCTTCCAGCGAACCGGTTCTCCGGGGGACAATTTTGCAAGGTCCGCTGAGGCGCGGCCCCCGCCCGTATTGTCAATGGGTCAAACTTCGAGTAAACTACCTACGTGAAAGTAGAAATTATCCCCCTGGCGTCGAGAAAGATGAAGCAGCGGGGGATTTCGGACGCTTGGGTTGAAGAGACCCTCGAGAAGCCGGGCCAGACGGTTCCAGGCTAAGGCGGCCGGACAGTCTACCAGCGGATTTACCGGCGAGGAGAAGGAAAGGAACAGTTATTGAGGGTGGTTGTCGAAGAAACAAAGGAAAGTGTCACGGTCATTACGGCTTATTTGACATCAGAGATCAAACGTTACTGGGGGGACGCTTAAGTGCGAATTGAGTACGAACCGAAGCATGACATCCTGAACATCGAATTCCTCAAAGAGGTTCCCATTTCGGACAGTGTGGAGCTCGACGGGGTCATCGTCGACTACGCCTCGGACCGGCGGATTGTATCCGTCGAAATCCTCGATGCCGGCAAGCGCACACTCAAAGGTCCGCTGGATGCCATCGATGTCTCGATTCTGAAGACGGGCTGAACCTTAGCCTCGCCGATTCCCACCTCGCAGCCACGCCTTAATTTGGCGGGTTGATTTAAAACCTTATTCTGCCGTTTTGAGATCCTTCTTTGCGCGAGTGACCTGCTTCTCAATTTGTTTGAAATTGACCCGTTGCTCTTTGAGCAATCCCTTTTTCAGGTAGGCTTCAAACGGCATCGGGAGATACTTTGGGTGTGTCCCATTTTGGGCGGTACTCCTCGTCATTGCGAGGCGGCGTTCCAGCTGAGGCCGAAGCAATCTCAGAGCCGGAGATTGCTTCGTCGTCCGCCAGAAAGCGTGGCGGACTCCTCGCAATGACGGTTTAAGGTTAACCGTCTGGAATGGGATGTACCCCAACTTGACGCAACTTGACGCAGTGCTTGCCGGTCGCGTTAACTTGTGGTATTGTGCCCGCTTACCGAAATGAAACGGACCGGATGGCGTGACAAATCCGTCTTGGTGACCGGGGGGGCCGGATTCCTCGGTTCCCACCTCGTCGAGGCCCTCCTTTCAAGGGGTGCCCGGGTGACGGTGCTCGATTACCTCGAAAATCCCCACAAACTGAAACACCTTCTTTCGCGCATTCACTACCTCAAAGGGGACATTGCGGAGTGGGAGGGCAAACTGGAAGGCGAGGCCAAGGCCGAGGTGATTTATCACCTGGCGGCATTTGCCTCCCCCTCGACCGCTCAGGCCGAGCCGGAGACCACCTACCGGTGGAATGTTCGGGGAACGGCCAATCTTTTGGGCGTGGCCCGAAGATGGGGTGTGAAAAAATTTATTTTCCCCTCGGCAGGCGCTCTCTACGGCGCAGTCCCAAAATATCTTCCCATCGATGAAAAACATCCCATTGATTCCGAACAAGGGATTTATGTCACCACCAAAAGAATCGGCGAGTTCTTGTGCGAGGAATTTCATCGAAACTACGGCGTCCCCACCCTTTATTTCCGCCTTTTTAATACGTTTGGCCCCCGCCAATCCCTTCCTTACCTTGTCCCTTCCCTTTTTGTCCAGGGGCTGGAGAAAGGAAGCGTCACGGTTCTGACCGGGAAGATTCACAGAGTCTTTATCTACGTGATGGATATGGTCGAGGCCTTCATCTAAGGGGCCGAGTCCG
>CAYJTI010000155.1:0-3432 GCA_964373135.1 uncultured bacterium
GACTGCTTCGCTGCCCTCTCCCCAGAGGGGAGAGGGAAAAAGTGCCAAACTCAAGTAACTTTGATATTTGTCACAGGTTAAGAAGAGCGCTAAACTTACTACAGGCCAGAAAGGCGAGGTGAGCGCTTTTGTTAGACAAGCGGCAGGGACAAAGCGGGTTCACCATTTTAGAGATTATGATCGTGGCGGCCCTGATTGGGCTTCTCGCGTCCCTGACGATCCCCAACCTTTTCCGTATGAGGATGAATGCCAGTCAGGCGGCCGTGAAGAGCGACCTGAAGAGCTTCCGTTCGGCGGCTGAAAGCTTCCGGTCGGCTTCAAATCCCCTCACGTATCCCCGATCCATGGCGCAGCTGACGGATGCCGACCCTCCTTACCTCGATGCCTCGTGGAGAGACTCGGACCGGGAGCCGGGAAGAAATGGTTATGTGTTCATGTGCTCGAGCTCCGGAGTCAGCTATTCCCTTTTTGCCTTTCCCTGGACTCTGCGTTTCTCCTGGCTTCAGGGAGCGCGGATTTATTGTGTGGACCAGAGCGGCACGATCTTTCAAGATGCAAATGGCGCCGGCCCGGAGGGATGTCGCGGCGGCACCCCTATCTCGGGTTGACTCTCTCTCGAGAGGACGGCTCTGAGGGGAAACCATTTTAGTTCCGCACGATTTTGGACGATGTTTTTGCATCGGGGGAAAGCCCCCGGATAGAAACAAAAAAGGAGGAGTTATGGCCTTTCAGCAAGGTGGTGGTGGTGGATTCGGCGGGCGGCCGCGGGAAATGTTCAAGGCGACCTGCGCCGACTGCAAGAAGGAGTGCGAGGTGCCCTTCAAACCCTCAGGAGACCGTCCGGTCTACTGCAAGGAGTGCTACTCAAAACGGAGGGAAGGCGGCCGGTAAACGACCCCCCATTCGTTAAATAAAAAAATGGGGACGGTTTTGATTTTTCTTTTGCTACAATCTTCACCGTGCCCTTCAATCAATTTCACTTAAACGCCCAGGTCCTGAAAGGAGTCCGGGACATGGGCTTCAAGCGGCCGACGCCGATCCAGGCCGAGGCCATTCCCCTCGTCATGGCGGGCAAGGACCTCATTGCCTGCGCCCAGACCGGGACCGGAAAAACCGCCGCGTTTCTCCTTCCGATTTTCCACCGCCTGATGGAAGAGGGGTCGGGGAAGACACGGGCGCTCGTCGTCGTTCCGACGCGGGAACTTGCGGTCCAGGTCGAAGAGGATGTCCGCGAACTCGGGGGCCACACAGGCCTTCGTTCTGCGGCGGTCTATGGTGGAGTCGGGATGTTTCATCAAGAACAGGCGCTCCGTTCCGGCGTGGATATTGTGGCGGCAACGCCCGGCCGGCTCCTTGACCACATGAGCCGGGGCTACGCCCGGTTCCACCATCTCAAGGTCCTGGTCTTGGACGAGGCTGACCGGATGCTGGATATGGGATTTCTGCCGGACATCCGGCGGATCTTGCGGGAGCTCCCCGTAAGGCGTCAAACCCTCCTTTTCTCGGCGACGATGCCGAATGAAATTGTTTCCCTTGCCCAGAGCATCCTGCATCAGCCCGAAAGCATTCAAGTGGAACGGCCGAAACCCGCCGTTGGAATCACTCAGGCAATTTATCCCGTGCCTCAGCACTTAAAACCTAGACTCCTCCTGCACCTTTTTCGAGAAGTCCAGATGAACTCCGCCCTCGTTTTCAGGAGGACCAAAATCGGCACTGATAAGTTGGTTCGCTATTTGACGGAGCATGGGGTCCGGGCCGGAGTCATTCATGGCGACCGGAGCCAGTCGGAGCGTCAACACGCGTTGAATAGCTTTAAGGAAGGAAGGGTTCAGATCCTGATTGCCACCGAGATCGCTGCACGGGGGATCGATGTGCTGGGGATTTCTCATGTGATTAATTACGACGTCCCGGAATCTGCCGAAGCCTACATCCACCGGGTCGGACGGACCGGCCGGGCGGAGATGACCGGCGATGCCTTCACCCTCGTCTCCGCCAATGATGAAGAATTTATCCGGGTGATTGAAAGGGCCCTCGGGAAGCCGCTCCCCCGAATCACTTTTCCCAATTTTAACTACGACGAGCCGCCCCCTCACCGGATTGGGCACGCCCCCCAGGCGGAGCACCTTTACCACCCCAAGGCCTCTCCGGCCCCACAGCGTCCTCGGATTTTATTTTCCTCCTTCCGCCGCCGTGGCCGTCGCCGGTAGCATCTCGCCCCCCGTAGCGCGAAGTTCTCGAGTTTAAACATATCAAAAGATAGCAAAAGATAGCATAAGTTAGTATTAACTGTCTTTTAATTTCACCTTATTAAAATCCATGAGGAATGTGGTACACTTTGTGCGAAGATGTGTATTTTTTTGGCTTGTAAATTAAAGGCTTATGAAAAGGAGAAGGTGATTGTGCGTTTCTCGAAAACCCTAAGAGTGATTACCGCCGCATTACTTTTCCTCCAGCAGGCGGCCTATTTTCCGGGCCCTGCCTATGCGAATGGGGGTGCGGTTCCCGTAACGACCGACGAACTCGGCACTGTGATTCCTGTTAAGCCGTTTGATCCTCAGGCTCCGCCTCCCGGAGCGGGAGAAGAACCACTGGAGATAAAGATTGAAACTTCCCTTGAACATTTAAAGGAGGACTCACCCCTCTCACGAGTCACGCCCGAAAAGGAGGAAGCAGAAAAGCCGGAGGAGACAGCCGAGCGCGAGGATGAACGCGGCTACGAATACGAACGATATGAGTTTGAAGACGCCGTCGATCTCCTCAGGCCGGAATTCGCAACCGCCCTCATTTTAAAGGACCTCGAGAAACAGGATCTTGAAGCCCTCACCCGTCTTGATTTTGAAGTCGGCGTGGCCGTCCTCCACGGCGAAATCGTTCTTTTCACCTCGGGGAGCGGCGAAGAAATTGGTTCGCTGGCCAGTGTGAAATCGCTTTTGGACAAGGCGTCGTTTATCTCCCACACCCATCCGGGAGTTTCTCCGATCGAAGGACCTTCCTATCACGACCGGCAGGAAGCGGTGGAAGCGCCGAACGATGAATGGGTCATCACCGAGAAGGGGGCTTACGCTTACAACCAAGACGAGGTGGAGAACGGAGGAGAGGCTTATTCCTACGAGCATTATCTCGCCGCCTTAAAGGAGGCGGTCGAAACCACGAAACCCGAGCAAGATCAAGTCGAGGCCCGGCGGGACTTGAACGAGTTTATCGCCGAGCAAGATCGCTACAACGAAGCGCCCGAATCGGAACAGATCACGCTTCGCGAAGCGGGCGCCCTCGTGATTGGCAACGGTGAGGTCCGCACGCTTGCCGCCGATGAGGTCGATTTTTCTTCCATCACCATCACCGGCTCAGGTCAACTCATCACGGATCATGACATCACCGTCACTGGCAATCTCTCGCTCTCCAACACCGCTAAGCTCACAGCCAAGACCAACA
>CAYJTI010000156.1:0-3378 GCA_964373135.1 uncultured bacterium
GCTGACAGTCACCAAAAATGGTGACTGTCACGAATGGCGCTTCCTTAAGCGGAGAATCTCCCTCTCCCCTTTGGGGAGGGGGTGGGGGTGAGGGGTATGCCGTGCCAGCTTTGGCCCTCACCCTAACCCTCTCCCTGGAAGGGAGAGGGAAAAATGAGCTTAAGGCAGCGCCATTAGTGACTGTCACCATTTTTCGCTGGCCCAGGTATCGTCTGTTTCGCCGTTGAGCTTAAACTCGCCCAGCTCGAACTCCTCCCATTCTTCGGTTTCCTCAGGAATCTCCCCTTCCTTCTCGGGGTTCAGCGGGGCCTCCACAAGAAAGCGCTCCTTGGGGTAAAGCAGGACGGTGGGCGCGGGCGGTCCCTTTTTGCCTTCCGCTTCCTCTTTCGCCTTCTCCTCCTGACGAATCGGGTCCGTCTGCGTGAGCTGAATGGGGTCTTTTTTCTTAAACACGGTCGCCAGGGAAAGGAGACTGAGAATTAAAATGAAAATGAATCCACACGTTTTTTTCACAAGAGAAGCCTACCCTTCTCCAAGGAAAAAATCAAATGGGAAGCCCCGCTTTTTTCTCGAGGCGGCGCTTGAGGTAGCGGCCGGTATGGGAGGAAGGATGCTTTAAGATCCCGTCGCGAGGGCCGGCATAGACCACGTCTCCCCCTCCCTCCCCTCCCTCGGGCCCGAGGTCAATCATCCAGTCGGCGCACCGAATCAGTTCCATATTGTGCTCAATGACCAAGAGGGAATGTCCCTGCTCGAGAAGCTCCTCAAAGGCGCTGAGGAGAGAAGCGATGTCGTGGTAATGAAGACCGGTCGTGGGCTCGTCAAAAAGGTAGAGGGTTTTTTGATAACGGCTGAGTGACATTTCGGAAGCGAGCTAGAGCCGCTGCGCCTCGCCCCCCGAAAGCGTGGGCGCCGGCTGGCCGAGCCGGAGGTAACCGAGGCCGACCTTTTGAAGCCTCCGGAGCTTCTCGACAAGGATGCTTCGGTCCTCGAAAAACGAAACCGCTTCGTCGATGGTCATCTCGAGAACTTCGTCAATCGTCTTTCCCGCGAGCCTCACTTGAAGGACCGCGGGCTTAAACCGTTTCCCTTGGCACGCCTCACACGGAAGGTAGACATCCGCCAAAAAATGCATCTCGACCTTCACCCGGCCGTCGCCTTTGCACGCTTCGCAGCGGCCTCCCTCCACATTGAAGGAAAAATGCCGCGCCTCAAAACCGGCCCGCCGGGCCGCCTCACAATTTCCAAAGGCCTTCCGGATTTCATCAAACGCCCTCAGATACGTCACCGGATTCGACCGAGGCGTCCGTCCCGCAGGACTTTGGTCCACGAGAATCATTTCATCGATTTGGTCGAACCCCTTCATCTCCTTCACGCGGCCCAACTCCTCGACCGGCCGCCCCCGCCAACGAAGATAGTTTTGATAAAGGACGTTGTAGACAAGTGTGCTTTTCCCCGAGCCGGAAACTCCGGTGACAACCACAAACTGGCCGAGCGGAATGTCCACGTCGATGGAACGAAGATTATGCTGACTCGCCCCCCGAATTTTAATCAGCCGCCCGGGGGCGGTCTCAACTTTCGGCCGCCCTCCTTTCCATCCAATTTCAAGATGTCCGGCGAGGTACTTTCCCGTGAGCGAGCGCTCCGCCCGAGAAAGCGCCTCCACCTCGCCTTGAAAGAGAAGTTCTCCTCCCTTTTCACCGCCAAGAGGCCCCAGATCAATGACTTCGTCAGCCGCCTCAATCATGGTCTGGTCGTGTTCCACCACCACCACCGTATTGCCAAGGTCCCGAAGCTCTTTGAGGAGTCGAATCAGAAGTTCATTGTCCCGTTCGTGAAGTCCAATGGAGGGTTCGTCCAAAACATAAAGCGTGTCGACCAGGCTTGACCCCAGCGAGGTGGCCAAATGAATCCGCTCCACTTCGCCTCCCGAAAGCGTGCGGGAAAGGCGGTCGAGCGTGAGATAAGAGAGACCGACTTCGTTCAAGAAACGAACCCGCTTTTGGATTTCAAGGAGGACCGGGGCGACCTTCTCCTTCTCGTGCGCTTCGAGCGGCAACCCTTCAAAGAAACGGCTCAATTCCTCGAGTGACAGCCGAGTGAGCTCGGCAATATTTTTTTCCGCCACGCGGACGGCGAGCGCCTCGGGCTTGAGCCGGCTCGTCTGACAGCTCTCGCAGGGAATGAATCCCCGGTACCGCGCGAGGAAAATTCGGATATGCATCTTGTAGGTTTTCTTCTCAAGATAATCAAAGAATTCCCGGACGCTAAAATAGTTATCGCTCGCCTTCCCCGTCCCTTCGAGAATCCACTCGCGATGCGTTTCGGAAAGCTCCTGCCAAGGGGTGTCGAGGGGAATCCGCTTCCGGCGCGAGAAGGCGAGGAGCTGCCGCAATTCCCAGTCGGAGCTTGGCTTCGTCCAAGGCTCAATCGCCCCCTCCTCAATTGACTTCCGGCGGTCCGGCACCACCCGGTCCCAGTCGATGGTGATGACCCGGCCGAATCCCTGACACGCGGGGCAGGCACCCAGCGGGCTATTGAAAGAGAAAAGGTTGGGGGTCGGCTCCCGGGTGTCGATTCCACAGGCATCGCAGCGAAACCGCTCTGAAAATTTCGCGGCCTCCGAAGTCCCTTCAACGGCCGCGGCCGCTTCCCCTTTTCCCCGTTCGAACGCCAGCTCGAGCGAGTCAATGAGCCGTTTCTGGTTCTTTCCCTCCAGGACGATTGAATCCACGACGGCCCAGATCTCGCGGCTTTTCCGATTCGGCTTGAACTCGGAAAGGGCGAGGCGCCTTCCGCCCTCAAAGATTTCCGTGAATCCCTGACGGGTAAGCTCCGAGAGAAACTCCTTAAGGTAAGCGCCGCCTCGCTGGCCCAGCCGAATCGGAAAAATAACCACTCCCCTTTTCGATGGGAATTCGTCCAGGAGGAATCGAGCGGCTGATTCCGGAGTTTGCCTGACAACTTCCCGATGACAACGGCGGCAGAACGTCCGGCCGACTCGGGCAAAAAGGAGCCTCAAGTAATCGTTGATTTCTGTCTGCGTCCCCACGGTCGAACGGGCGTTGGTGATGACGTTTTTCGCCTCGATGGCAATTGCGGGAAGAATTCCCGTGATTCCGTCGAGGTCCGGTTTTTCCATCCGCTCCAGAAACTGGCGGGCGTAGGCCGAAAGGGACTCCACGTAACGGCGCTGGCCTTCGGCATAAAGCGTGTCAAAGGCGAGAGAGGACTTTCCCGAACCCGAAACCCCGGTGAGGACGTAGAGCCGTTTGTGGGGCAGGATGAGATCGAAATTCTTGAGATTGTGAGTGCGAATTCCTTTGAGAATGATTGCGTCCACGATTGGAACCCCGGTACCGGTTCTGGCGAACCGGT
>CAYJTI010000157.1:0-3355 GCA_964373135.1 uncultured bacterium
CCCCCTGCGGGGACTGCTTCGCTGCCCTCTCCCCTTTGGGGAGAGGGGAAAAGTGCAGAACTCAAGTAATAAAGAAGAAAAGACTGGTAAGGAGCAGGGCGGAAATCAACGAGAAGGCGAAAATCCGCCTGCCACGCCGCTTCAATCGAAGCATCAATTCAGGGTCCTCGATTTTCTCCTCCCCGGAATCCATATTCCTTGTGCCCCTCGCCGCCAGGAGGGCGCAGGTCTTTTCACGGCTCTGAATCAAGCCGAGCATCGCCAAAAAGAAGGGCGGGAATAAAACAAGGGTGACTGCCCGTGGCAGACTCAACCACTCGAGTAACAGGGCCAATCCCAAGCCTGCTGCCAGCATTCCGACTCCCAAAAAAAATCGCTTCTGACTCTCCGAAGGACCGAGATTGCCCCGGACCGGCTCCCTGCTGAGCGACTTTCGGTAATATTCCAGACAGGGCTGACAAATGCCGTCTCGGCCGGCCCACTCTGGGTGCTGCTCTTTAATCTTGTCAATGATGTGCTGCTGCGCATGGTCGAGGAAAAGAACCAGTTCTCGAGCCATCTGGCGGCCGCACAGGGGACATTGATAAGCTGCCATAACGGCCACTATTCTCAGCTTTCAAGCGAAAGCTTTCCACAGGAAAAGAGGGACGGTTTTTTTAACGAATTTAACTTATTGCTGCTAAAAGGGTTAAATCGTATCTAGGATTCCTCCCTTTGCTTTGTTTTGCTAAGCCGGTTAATCTTAAAGTAGCGTTTTTTGAGCTGAAAGCGAGAAAGGCAAACCCGTCGAAAGACGGCGACGCAAAGCAGGGCGCCTAAATCCCGCCGATTCGAATGGGCGGGACAAGGTCGGCCGGCTACCGAAATTCAGTGGAAAGAAAAAAGCGCCCAATCTGGCGAGGGCTTGGCCGAATCGCCACCATGATGGTTGCCGCCGCAATGGCTCTTGGCTTCTCGGGTAGAGCAGAGGCAGAGAACGTGAGCCATTCCGAGGGGTTCACTCCCCCCCAATCTTCTGAAACTTTTTCTCCGGCTCCCATCGAATTTAAAGAAGAGCCGGTCATTCCATGGGGAGAGGTCGCTTTCTCCCCCTTGTCGGTGAGAGACGCCCTCCAGCATTTTTTGGCTCAACTCTCGATTTTATCGAAGACCTCTGAGAAGGGGCTCGCCGGGGATTACGAAATCCTTTACTACACCCTTCTCCCTTTTTTGGCGTCCCACAACTTCGGCCGGACCGTGGTCCACTCCCAGCGCCGGGGCGAGCCGATTGAGCTGACGCTCATCTCTCCCGAACGACTCAAGGAGGCGAAGACCCTTCAGGAATTTTCGGAGCGTTTTCGTCTGCCGCTTGATTTTGAGCCGAATCAGGAAATCATTCCGGCCAAGGTCACGATTTCGCTGGCGTACCCGTGGGCTGGGATTCCGGTGAAGGTCGAATCGCAGGAGGATGAAACACTCTACCTGGTGGACACCTCAAACTAACCGGTACCGGTTCTGCGGTACCGGTTCTGGCGTACCGGTTCTCGGAGAACCGGTACCGGTGGAGCGCTACTTCTGATACTTGTCGTAAACGATTCCGATGGCAGCGCCCGCCAAGATTGTTTCGGCCACGCCGCCCACGAACCAAATCCCAAGCAGGTTCACCGGATAGGGATAGATGTAATATTTGATTAAAGTCGATGGGAGGTAGAGAAGGAGCCCCATGAGCGTCCCGAATCGAATCCCCTCCTCGACCGGCGACTTCCTTCCAACCCCCAGCGGATAAATCCACGCGAGGAGGAAGGCAATCGCAAACTCCGCCAAAAAGGGTACCCAGACTAATCCTTTCATCTCCTCGGCGGGCCGCCACAGGTGACCCAACGCCCGGTAGGTCTCTCCTAGTAACATTCGGTGAATAAAAGTGTCGCTCGCCGCCAAGACGACAAATGCGGCCATTACGGTGAGCCAAAACGACCGGTGGGTCTTCATCGCCTTGCCTCCTCCTCTCGCTCGGTTCGGTGGAAGGTGAACTCCCGAACCGGCTGATTTTGAATCAGGTGCTCCTGAATAATCCGCTCTAATTTATCGAAGGTCACGTGGTGATACCACACCCCCTGCGGATAGACGACCACAATTGGTCCCCCTCGGCAGACGCCGAAACAGTGGCACTGGGTGCGGTGAATCCGCTCCGGTCCTTCCGAAAGCCCGAGCTCCTTCAAGCGGGTCTTGAGGTGGGTGTAAAGGGCCGGGGAGCTCTCCGGGGCACAGCGCGGCCCGGTGCAGACGAGGAGATGCTTCGTGAAAGGCTTAATCTCCGGCGGCTCAGGGTCTTCTGGCATGAGTTAGTAAGTGACGAAAAGCCGGGCCAACTCAGGGTCTCTCAGGAGACGTTTTCTTGCCCGCTCCACGTGATAGTAAGGAAGCTCGGGATAAAGGTGGTGAAGAAAATGGCCCGAAATTTCGCCCCCGACCAGGGAATTAAGCCAGCTTGGAATCCGAAAGGTTTTCGTCCGGTTCCAGACGGAGCGGTCTTGTTCGAGAAATCGTTCGTCATAATGCTGAAACTGCCCGAGGAAGTGGGCCCAGTTTTTCACAAGGAGCATCGGATAGGCCCACCCCCAGGCAACCGGGGGGATAAAATAGGCGCCGATTCCAAAAAGGCCCCACTGGAAAATTGAGGTCTTCAAGGCCTCCCGCCGTTCAACCTCCTTCACCCTCTCATAATCCTTCCGGTTCCACGCCTCAATGGGAACCTGACTCATGTAACGATTATCCTCCCACCCCGGCATATGGCCCCCCACAAAGGTGAGCTCAAGGAAATAGAGGATTTTCGTCCCGAGATGCTTTTTCATCCGGAGGTAACGCTCCTTCCCATAATGGTGGTCGATATCCGTCTCGTGAAAGGGCCGGGCGTGGTGATTCAAGTGGGCCCGAATGTAGCGGACTCTCCGCTTGGGGGCATTCGGGACGGCGGCCCAGTAAATTGCGTCGAGCAGCTTTTTGAGGACCGGGTTTTCTGTCGTGTTATGGTGCGTGTGGTGGTGATGAATCGTCACATTGACGAGCGCGAACCAAAAGAGGGCATTGACCGGCCCCAAGAGAATTTTAAGGAGAAGGGAGGGGGCGAGGACCGTGGCGGTCGTCGTGAGCGTGACGAAGAAAAGGACCATTCCGAGATGCCTGAGAAGCTCGGCGTCGTTCTTTTCGAAAAGGTCCGAATTCTCAGCCCGAAAGCGCTCGAGCGCTTCTTTCTCCTCCGCCTTTTCCACTAGCGCCTCCATGGCCGAACATTGTACCACGACATCGGTACCACGACATCGGTACCGGTTCTACCGGGGACAGTTGGAGGTGGACCCCATTGTCTAGACCAATTTCT
>CAYJTI010000158.1:0-3325 GCA_964373135.1 uncultured bacterium
GCTCAAGCTGAAGCCGATACGCCTCGCCCCGTGATTTAAAATTTTTCTCATCCGCCGCAGAAGTTTTGTAATCAAAAATCACCCACGCCCCCTTCGCCCCCTGATAAACCAGGTCCATCGTCCCCTGGACCAGGCCGTAAGGGAGCCGGACCACAAAGGAAAGTTCCGGATAAATCACGCGGGATTTAAAAATCCCCCGGGCCTCTTTCGTCCCCAGGAAACGATGAATCATCCCGGAAATTTCCTCCTTTTCTTTCACCGAAAGCCCCTCCGTCCACCGGCGGAGCAGACCATCGATTTTAGGTCCCTTGAGCCGCCTGAGGAAAATCTGTTCCAAGATTTGGTGGACCCTTGTCCCAAATTCGGCGCTGGTGAGCTCCTCCTCCGCCGCCGGCTCCTCCGATTTCGCCTCCAGCAGCGGACGAACCGCATTTTCTTCCGGCGCCCCCACCTCATAAATCCGGAAATAGGCCTCCGGGTCCTCCCGAAAAAGAAGAAAGGCCGACACCGGAAGGTCGATGCGCTCAAAGAACGCGCGCTCGGGAATTTGAATTTGTTCCAAAAGGGGCTCCACCGTTTCCGGCGCCCGCCTGAGTCCAATCGGCTTCAACTCTTGAAGCCGGGCCCGAATCGACTTTCGCTCCGCCAACCCCTTCCGCCGCTCAAAGGGAAAGGGTTCCGCCGGAGCCTCTTCGAGAGGCCGCACCTCAAGCGGTACTTGACTCAGAATCTTTTCCACCCAGTCGGCCCACGTGGCCATTTCGTGAAACGAATCCTTCGCTAAGGCACTCGGATTTTTCGGGCCGGCGAGGATGAGCTTCTCCCTCGCCCGAGTCATGGCGACATAGAGAAGCCGTTTCGACTCTTCGGACCGAATTCGTTCCATCCGTTTTTTATTCCGCCGAAAGGTGAGCGTCTCCTCGTAGTCCAGTTCCGCTTCGTTCCAAACTTTAATTCCGAGGCCCTCCTCTTCTGAAACCAAAAACGAGCCTCCTTCCGGCCGCTCGCCACGGCCCAAATCCGGGAGAATCACCACCGGAAACTCGAGCCCCTTCGCCAGATGAATCGTGAGAAGCCGGACCACCTCCCCTTCCTCCGCCTCGACCTGCGCCTGAGACTCCCGCACCTCCCGGGTCTCAAATCCCTTCACCGCCCGGACAAAGTCGCCCCAGTGAAGCGCGGCCTTCGATTCCATTTCCCGAGCAATCTCCACCAGTTTTTTCAGATTCGCGAGGCGCCGCTCCCCCTGCCTCAGTTTGAGGACATAGAGGTCATAGTCTGTCCGACGAAGAATCTCTTCGATGACTTCGGAAATCCTTGCCTTCTCTTTCTCCCGAAGAAACGTCTCAAACGTCCCCTTGAAAAACCGGAGTTTCTCCTTCTCGCCTTCTTGAATTTGAGCCACGGATTCAAATTCCGACACCCCCTCCCATAGGGAGCGCTTCACCTTTTCTCCCTTGGCCCGGCGTGCCAGCCAGAAGAGCGTGTCGTCTGAAATTTGGAAAAGGGGCGAGCGCAGCACGGCCGCAAGCGGCACGTCCCGCCTCGGATTTTCCAACGCCGAGAGAAAATTCACCACGTCCCGGACTTCGGGCTGGGTGTAAAAGCCGCGATTGGAGATGACGAAGTAGGGAATCTCAAGCCGCCTGAACTCCTGTTCGTAAAAGTGGACGTTGGTCATCGCCTCGAAGAGGCAGGCGATGTCTCGGTAATGGAATCCTTCCCGCTCGACGAGCGCTTTGATTCGATGCGCGAGGCTCCTTGCCTCCCGCATCCTGGCCTCGTCCAGCGTCTCGTCTTTTTCCCTCTCCAGGGCGAGCCGCTCCACCCGCCTGACTTCGCCTTCCTCGGAACGGAGGGCCTGGAGCGGTTCAAAAGGGATGGCGTCTTCCTTCCAGAGTTCGGCGAAAAACGGGTTCACGAACTCAATCAATTTGGGCCGGGCCCGGTAATTCTCGGCCAGAGAAATTCTCACTCCCTCAGGGCTTTTGGCGAAGGCCCTCTCCTTGTCGAGGAAAATCTCCACCTGCGTCCCCCGGAAGGCGTAAATCGACTGTTTGAAATCTCCCACCACGAAAAGGTTCGCCGGGCGCCGAATGAGCTCCAGGAGCCGGTCTTGGAGGCGGTTCGTATCCTGAAATTCGTCCACCAAAATTTCGGCAAACTTTTCCTGGTAACGCTTTCGAAGGGCCTTCGAAGCGGGGGTCTCCTGCCCAAGAAGGCGGACGGCCCGAAGCTGGAGGTCATCGAAATCGAGGCCCCGTTTGGCCTGCTTCGCCTCCTCATAAACCTTTTCGAAGCAGAGGCCGAGCCGAATAAAAACTTCACGGAGCGCAAGGCTTTTTTCCTCCCTCAGATAAGCGGCCGCATCGAGAAGGGTTTCCTTGAGCGAGCGAATCGCCTCCTTTTCCCTGCCCGCAGCCCGAAGGCCCCGATGAATCTCAAGCAGGGTCTCAAGATTCTCCGGCGTCACGGCCACCGGCCCAATTTTTGATGCGAATTTTTTCAATTCCTTCTCGAACCAATCTCGATGGGCGGGGGAGCGTCGCCTCAAAATTTCCTCAAAGGGCGTCTCCGTATTCCTCGACCGGGCGTAAGCGTGGACGATTCCCTCCCGCACCCCCTTTTCGTCGTAAGTCTTGAGAAGATTAAAAATTTCAGGGTCTTCAAGGGAGGTTTCGAGAATCTCATCCAGCGCCTGCTCCTTGAGAAGGAGGGCCTCTTCGGCCTCGAGGATGACAAAGCCGGGGTCCACGCCGGCTTCCACGGGATGCTCCCGGAGGAGCCGGGCGCAAAAGGCATGAATGGTGCCAATGGCCGCATTTTCCACCTGGCGCCTTGCCTCCTCCATTTTTTCCTCCCGAAGCCTCTCCACGATGCGCCGTTTCATCTCATTGGCCGCTTTTTCGGTGAAGGTAATCGCAAGAATGGCCGTGGGAGAAATCTTGTGATGAATCACGAGGTGAAGAAAACGCTCCACGAGGACCCGTGTCTTTCCCGAGCCGGCGCCGGCCGAGACAGAGATATTTTTTCCGACGGTTTCAACCGCCAGGCGCTGCGTTTCAGACAGGGCCGTATTCATCTTGCTGGAAGAAAACGGTGACTGTCACCTTTTTTGCCTTTTTTGGTGTCCAGCCTTTATCCCTCACCCTAACCCTCTCCAAAAGGGAGAGGGTAAATCAGAGATGACTCCAATTTCTTCTCTCCTCTCCCCCTCCTATTAGGGAGAGAGGGAAGCTTATCGGTTCAGTCATATCATTCTCCCTCTCCCTTCCGGGGAGAGGGTAAATCAGAGATGACTCCAATTTCTTCTCTCCTCTCCCCC
>CAYJTI010000159.1:0-3298 GCA_964373135.1 uncultured bacterium
ATGTGGCATCAAGAAGGATGACGCCCAGGACTCCCGCCCCGACCCATTTTTCGAGGTCCATTCAATTCTGGGTTAATTCTGGGGGTTAATTCTGGGGACACAATACTTAATTCAGCAAGGAAATAATTAAGTATTGTGTCCCCAGAATTCAAAGGGGAGGCTAAAGTGCCAAGGAAATATGCCGTTTCCATTCAATAATTAAGTAATGTGTCCCCGGAATTCATGTCCCCGGAATTCAAAGTATGTCCCCGGAATTCAGAGGAGGTGTTCGTGAGGAAAATATGGCGCTGAAGGAACAGGAGGTCGAGGAGAAGGGGGTTCTTTTCAAGCGACCCCCGCTGACACCGATCTCCCTCATTCAGAAAGCGGAGGAGAAGCCGCGTTCACGGAGAGTTCTTGTCGGATTCGTTCTGGGCGCCTTTCTTTTACTTGCGGCGCATCTGACCTTGAGCTTTCTGGGGGAGCATGCCTCGGTGCGTTCCTTCGAAGGGCTTCTCCAGACGAGGCAGAAGCAGGCGGCGGTCCTCGAGCAAAGACTCGCGGATCGAAACCGTGAGGTCAAGCGCCTCAATCACCTCTATGGGACGCGGGAGGAGGAAAGAGAGTCGCTCGTTTCCATTCTTCGTTTTCTCAAATCGGGCCTTCGGGGAAGGAAACCGAGGGCCAGGCCCCTCCAGGAACTCGCCCGCGTGGATTTTCGAGGAATCTGGCTTGAATCCCTATCGGTCACCCCACACGGCATTTTTCTTGAAGGTCGAGCAACTCGCCGTCCACTCGTCTCCCGGTTTTTGAGGGCCCTCAGAAGATCTCCCCATTTTAAAAATGTGAAGATCCGGAAGATCCAATCAATCAAGACCCTTCAGGCGGCCGCCCCCGGGCCTTTCCTTTTCGAAATTTCCTGCGAATGATACGATGTTGAGGAACTTTAAGCTGAGGGTATCCGGACTGGTCCTGATAGGGGCCGCTTCCGTCTGGGCCTTTCATCAAGCGCTCCTCCTGCCCGAGACTTCCAAGCAAGCAGCCCTGAAAACAGAAATTCGCCGGGTCGAGCATCAGATTCAAAAAACTCGGTCCGCATTTCCGGATTTGCGGCAGCCTCAAAGGAACCTCGATGTGCAGACCCTTTCCATGGACCGAATCCGTAAAAAAATCTCCGTCCTCGACACAAAAATCCTGGGATCGGAGGATGTGAGAATCCTGCTGGGCGGGCGCCTGTCCGGAGAGGCCGAACGTCCGCACCGCACGTCGCCCTATGCCCGAGAGTTTTTTGATCTCATCGCACTCGGGCCCTATGATGCGATTGCTCAATACATCGGCCGGATTGAGAAGAGTTCACCGTTTTTGAGAGTGGAATCTCTGAGACTGAGTCGTGAGGAACAGGGAATCGGCGATTCACTCCAGGCAGAAATCACAGTCGGGGCGATCCACTCAAAGGAGAAGGGCAGTCCTTTGCTGGGTGCGGAAAGTGAGCCACAGAATTTTACCTTCCTAGGAATCCAAGATCCCTTCGTTCGAACCTAGTCCATCCAGATAGTTTCTGCTATTTTCTGCTAGTTTCTCGTGCGTAACATTCTTGAAATAAGTCCTTTTCGGCGTTAAACTTACTGCACACTTTTAAAAATTAAAAAGTTTGTCTGAAAAATCAGCTGTAACTCAACCGTATTCGAACGGTAGTGGCTTTCTCTATGTTTAAAGAAACGAGAAGATTCGTCTCCCTTTTAACGGTCATTTTTTTTATAGTGACCCAGCTGGGTTCGCCGGGCCCTGTCCGGGCAGAGCCTGCCTCCGAAGTTCCCCTTCCTTCTCCCGGTTTCATGGTGAACCTCCCTGCAGAGTGGGGGGCCATTGAGACCCTTCACTCGGGCCGGGGTCCGGTCATCTTGCACATTCAGACAGCGCACGGCCACTACGAGGCCCAGAAAAAAGTTGAGCTGATCCTGCATGACCTGAAAAAGAAATATGGTTTCAAACTGCTTCTCCTGGAGGGAAGCGCGTTTAAGTTGAGACCCGAGCTCCTTCGTTTTTTCCCGGACAATAGGCCGGTGACGATGGAGATCGCCGACCGTCTGGCCGTGAAGGGCCTGGTCAAGGGGCCTGAGTTGTTCCTCCTCCATGAACGCGAAGCCAGGGCATTCGGGATTGAAAAGGTCGATGCCTATGCCGCAAACGGCGGCTCTCTCCGTGAGGTTCTCGTGCAAAAGGAAAAGATGGAAACCTTCCTCATTCATTTTCACCAAGCCATCGAACGCCTCACAAATCCATTTCTCAAACCCGAACTCCGGGAATTTCTCAAACGACAGAATGATTTCGAGATCAGAAAAGTCCTCCCGCTCGCGGGCTGGCTTGATTTTCTTAAAGCAAAGACCCGGAGGCGTCTGGGAGTGAGCCTGGAAGATCCCCGGAATCAGGTGGAGTGGCCGATACTCGTCCGGCTTTTCAAACTCCGGGAGCTTGAATCAGAAATTGATATGGGATCCTTTGAACGGGAAAGGGTGAAATTCTTGAAATCGATCCGGGGGATCCCTGCGCCCATTCGTGAAGAGATTAAAAAACTCTTGTCCGCCTCCCTTTCAGAAAACCCGCTTCCGGATCCCCAGACAGGCCTCCTTTTTGAACAGATGGTTTCCCGCCTTCCCGGCAATTTTCCTTACTCGGATTACGCCCACGTCAATCGCTTCATCGGGCACCTCATTTTGCAAAGCGAGCTCAAGCACGAATATTTGTTCCAGGAAATGGACCGGCTGGCGGAGAGGATTACCGAAAAATTGGCCGACACCCCCGAAGCGAAGGAAATCCTGCGCCTTCTAAAGGATTACCGCCTCTTAAGGAAACTCTTCACCCTGGAGCTCACCCCCGATGATTATGAGGCAATCACCTCATCCGTCATTGCGAGGAGGCCGAAGGCCGACGAAGCAATCTCAGAACCGAGATTGCTTCGCCCCTTCGGGGCTCGCAATGACGGACAAAAGGAGGTTTCGCTAGGTACTCTAAGTATTGTGTCCCCTTATTTACCATCTGTCTTCCTCAAGCGATTTCAGCTTCTCAACACACATGAAAAGACTCATCCGATTGAATGGAAGCACATCAACGAAATCGACTCCCTCTTCGAAAAGGCCCTGGCCTTCTACCGAGGCGCAAAAGAAAGAGACCGCTTCATGCTCGAGAATATCGAGCAGATCCTCAAGGAGACAGGGGAGACCAAAGCCGTCGTCATCACCGGAGGCTTCCATTCCAAGCCCTTCGAGCAATACTTCAAGCAAAAGAATTATTCCTACGCCCTGATTTCTCCCAAGATCAC
>CAYJTI010000160.1:0-3277 GCA_964373135.1 uncultured bacterium
CAAACGGATTGGTAATCGGCGGTGAAGACAATTACGGCAGGGGCCTCTCTAACGGCCGCACGAAAGGCGGCGTTCGAGGTGGAGTCAATCCGTTTGAAGCGGCGGATTCGAAAACGCTTAATCACAACCGGTAAAACCGAGGGAGGCCGGGGTCCAGGCGGGTCACGACTTCGTAAGAGATGGTTTGGGCCCGGGAGGCGAGCTCTTCCGCTCGAAGCGTCTCCTTCCCTTCGGTTCCCAAAATTGTCACTTCATCTCCCACTCGGGCCTCCGGCTCCGGGCCGAGGTTCACCATCATTGAATCCATGCAGACCCGTCCCGCAATCCGGAATCGCCTTCCCCGGTGGAGGATTTCTCCCACGCCGGAAAGTTGAAAGGGGTAGCCGTGGCTGTAACCCACGGGAATCACGGCAATGGTCGTCGGGCTCTGGGCGACAAATTCCCGGCCGTAGCTCACGGAATCTCCCGGCGCGAGCCGCTTCAGAAAAACAATCCGGCTTTTGAGAGAAAGCACCGGCTCGAGACGAACCATTGTTTCAAAACAGGGGGCCGGGTAAATTCCATAAAGGGCAAGGCCCGGCCGGACCAGATTCAGACGGGGAGAGTTGAAGCGAAAGGTGGCCGCGCTATTGGCCGCGTGCCGGTAAGCAAAGGAAATCCCCTTGGCCTCTAAATCGGCCAAAAGCTTGTCGAAATCAGTGAGCTGTTTTTCCGCGAAGGGGTCCTCAACCTTTTCGGCCGTTGCAAGATGGGTGTAAATTCCTTCCCGTGCGAGCGCGGGGAGTTTCGCAATCCGCTCAATTTCGGAATGCGCCCGGGCATAAGGAATCCCAAGCCGCCCCATTCCCGTGTCGACCTTGAGGTGGACGGTCGCGGTCTCGTGAGTCCGGAGCGCCTGTTCTGAAATTTCCCTGGCCTCCTCGAAACTGGAAAGGGTTAAGCCTAGTTTCATCTGAAGGGCCACCGGAATTTCTTCGGCCAGGGCCCGGCCGAAAACCAAAAGGGGTGTCTGAATCCCCTGCTCACGCAAAACTGAACCCTCCCTCACCGAGTGAAGCCCCAGAAACTCCACCTTCCCTTCGAGCGCCTTCGCGACGGCGGCGAGGCCATGTCCGTAAGCGTTGGCCTTGACCACGGCCATGACGCCGACTGTCGGTCCAACTTTTTCCCGAATCCGGCTGAGGTTTTTGAGGAGACAGTCGAGGCGGACTTCAATCCAGGGCCCATTCAGCGCGTAAGGTGGCGCCTCAACAAGAGAAATTGTCTCAGGCGGCATGGGATTTTCTCCTCTGATTCTTTTCTTCGGCCTCCGGAACGCGGAAATAAAGCGGGAGAAAATCTTGGGGGGAACGGAGCGGAGTCAATCTTTCGTCTTCGGTTTGAGCCCATTCAACGAGAACGGACGCACGGGGAATCGCCTTCTCTGCCGGGAGCAATCTGATTTGATTTCCGAAGGTTTTGAGGAGCGGGGCCCGGTAACGGTGAAGCGCCTCACCCGCCAGTGTGGTCCCCGGCGTGATTCGCCCGACGAGCCCCTCGAGGGAAAGAAGCTCAAGCCTTCCCTCCGGCCGCCAATCGTTTCCTCGACGAAAATAAAATCGGGTGTAAATTCGCTCCCTCCGTGCGTCGACGATGACTCCCAGTCGAGATTTTTCAGGCAATCGAACGCTCGCGGCAATCATATCCAAACTCAACGCCCCCCCGCAAGGCCTTTTCCGGACCGCCAGGAAGCCTTTCAAGAGGCTGAAGCCGATTCGGAGCCCGGTGAAGGAACCGGGCCCTCGGTCAATAGCAAAGGTGTCGAGGTCAGAGAACTTGAGCCTCCCTCTCTTGAGAATCTCGTCAATGAGCGGAATCAAATTCTCTGAATGCTGAAGCGAACGCCGGGCCCGAAGTTCTCTCACGCGGCCGTCTTCGGTCCCGAGGGCCACACTCAGGCCCGGTCCCGAACTCTCTAACGCCAACACGTTACGCACGCTGCCTCTCCCCTTTCTTGGTGTCAATGGTGCCAGGCACTTTTCAGGTGCCTGGCACCTTTTCTTTTGCGAAGGAGGCGGGAAGTGGGGCCCAGGATTTTGAGCTGAATCCAGAGGGCGTCCGGAGGAATCCGCCCGGGCGCCCGGTCCGCCCATTCCACGACGGAGACCGCCCGAGGGTCTTGGACGAATTCACTGAATCCAATTGCGTCCAAATCTCTCTCGTTTTCGAGCCGGTAGAAGTCGAAGTGGTAAATTGGAACCCGCCCCTGGTAAATGTGAAGGAGGACAAACGTGGGACTCTTGACCTCGCGCGTCCCTTTGACCCCGAGCCCCCTAGAGAGTCCTTTGACGAAAAGGGTCTTCCCGCTCCCAATGGGGCCGGTGAGGGCCACCGAGCTGCCCGGCCGCAATTTTCTCCCGAGCCGCCTTGCCCATTCCCACGTCTCGCTCTCAGAATGGGAGTGGAAGGGCGGCTTTAAAAATGACGGAACCCCTTTTTTCGAAACCAAAGTCCCGGGAATTTTCTTCCTCCCTTTTGCCACGTGATTTTCTCTCTTTGCGTCGTAATCTTCCCCACCCGCGTGAGCCGAACCTTGGGAAACCGCCCGCGCCACTCTTTTTCAAGCCGCTCCCAATCGCTCGGCGAAAGCGTCCCCAAAAGCTCAAAATCTTCACCGTCCGAGAGGGCCGACTCAAGCGCCTTCCGGGCCGACCCCCGGGCCTTGAGGCGGGCCGCCTCCGAAACCGGAATCTGGTCAAGTTCTAAAACGGCTCCGACCCCGGAAGCAGCGAGGAGATGCTCTAAATCTTGAATGAAACCGTCCGAAATATCAATCATGGCTCGGGGCCGCGCTTTTTTTGCCAGATAACGAGCCTCGGTCACGCGGGGGGTGAAGGAGAGATGTTTGCCCCGGAGGGAACCGCCCAATTTCCCGGTGACGAAGATGACGTCGCCCGGCCGCGCCCCCTTTCGAAAAATCACTTCCCCCTTTTTTGCCTTTCCGAGGAGCGCAATTGAAATAAAAAGCCGGGAGGCCCTCGAGAGGTCGCCCCCGACCCAGGCGACACCAAATCGGCGCGCCAGACGAATCATCCCTTGGGCCGAGCGCTCGACCCACTCCTCGGAAAAATTCTTTGGAATCCCCCAGGCTGAAACAAAGGCAACCGGCTCCCCTCCCATGGCGGCGCAATCGGAAAGATTCACGGCGAGCGCCTTGTGACCGATTTCTTCCGGACGAGCGCCCTTCCGCCCCAATCGAAAGTCAACGCCCTCCACGATGGCGTCCGTGGTGAAGAGA
>CAYJTI010000161.1:0-2883 GCA_964373135.1 uncultured bacterium
ATCCAAGCCGACTCGGGAAGGTTGTGAGCGAGACACGCTATTTTGTGAAGGACTCCGAAGGGTGGCTGGCACCGTGGTTTACGATTCGTCCGTCTTCGAGCTACCAGCAGATCCTGAGCGCCCTCGACCAAAATTCCAACGGCCTCATCGAGGATTCCGACATTCAAGCTTCACTTCACCGGGACAAGACCTACAAGCTCTTCAATCGGGAGGGCGACGTTGTCCTTTCGCTCTCTCCGGAAGGGGTCTTCACAGTCTACGACTATGAAAAGGACATCTTTGAGGCTAAAAGGCAGACCCAGTGGAATTTTTACAAGTCCGATTCTTCCCTCGGGTTCGCCCGTATCGACCTTGATGATTTTAATCCGGCCGCGAACAGCGCCTGGACCACGCTCGGTGAAAAACTTCTCAAAAAAGGCGGGCGCGATTACGAGGAGCTGACTGCGGCAGAACGCGCGCAATATGACGTCGACCGTCAGGCCGCCGTGGCGGAATTTCTCTCGGGACTTGGAAAAATCGGGCAAGCCGCAGATCTGGTCGTCTCAAAAACCATCCGCCGCCACAATTCCAACGGGGAGCAGATTGAAGAGGTGGAGTCGACCGGGCTCACGCATCGCACGGTTTATTCCCGGGATGGATTTGGAGTTCCGACGGCAAGCTTTGCCGCCAACTCCCGTGACGGGGCCGTGATTTATCAAGAGCTCAATCGGGACGGGGAGGTCACGAAGCAAAAATTTTCCAACGGCCTGGTAAAGGAATTCAGCTACGACAAAGATGGGTGGGGCAATATCACGAAGATTACGGAGAAGACCCTTTATCCCCACGATCCCAACGGGGCTGGCTCGACGGAAACCCGTTTCCTCAATCTAGCCGGCGAAGTGGTCCGGGTCATTGACAAGAACGGCGTCGATACCGAGATTGCGGTCCGGGAAAGTGTGAAGGGAGAGAAGGAGATTACCCGGCGGACCCGTTTCACAGACAGTTTCAGCAATGCCCTTGATTTCACCGAAGTCGAGAAACAGAACCGTTACGGCCACACCGTCTCCCGCACGGACCGGAACGGCCGCACGGTCCAAATCCAGCTGCAATACAATGAGCACGGCCGAGTCGTTGAATCGAAGGAGATCACCGATTATTGGGTTTCGGGGGAGAGTGCGATTGACGGCCTCCCCACGAACCTCCGTTACGAAGAAATCTTCCGGTTCAATAACGACGGCGAGCAGACCTTCATGCGGGACAAAAATGGGCGGGAAATTCGTTTTGAATATGAAAAGGACGCTTACGGCAACCTGGCGAAAATCACGGAACGGGAGACATTGGGCTCCGGTGCCACCGCCGTTACGGTCCGCCGGTTCGCCCCGACGGGCGAGACGGTTTCCCAGACCGACAAAAACGGCTCCGCCACGGCTTACTCCTACACGAAAGACGCCAAAGGAAATGTCACCGCCGCTTATGAACTCGCCAAGCTCCGCTACGACTTCTCAGGCGACCGCCAGGTCGATGACCGGGACCTTGCTATCTTGATTGCCGCTTATGGGGACTGTCCCCCTTCTTCTCAGGGGGACTGTCCCCATGACCTGTCGGGCGACGGGAAAGTTGACGAAGAAGACGCCAAGCTCCTGACCCGCTCCAAGGAATACGGCACGCGCGAAGTGGCGGTGAAGCGGGAACTTTCCCCCACGGGCGATCTCGTCTCCATCACGGATCGAAACGGCCGCAGGCTCATTTACACCTACGAAAAGGATTCGCTTGGAAATGTGGTCCGCTCCCGGGAAAGGAATAATCAATTCCTCGGCGAGATCGTGCGCCTTTTCAACCGGGACGGCCTAGTGATTCAGATGAAAGACCAGAATGGCAACGCCATCCGGAATTTTTATAAGCTCGACGGGAAGGGAAATATCCTTGAAACCCGGGAAGAGCAGGAGCTTGCGCCGAAGGCCCCGGAAGCAATCTCCGAGCAATTCGACAGCCAAAACCGCCGGATTGAATGGGTGCAAGGTGAACGGAAAATCACGACCACCTACAATTCGGACGGCAGCTTCAGGGAAGTGGAGAGGGATTCGAAAGGGCTCGTTCGTCAGACCGAATACGATTCGCTGGGAAGAAAGATCTCCGAGAGGATCCGCCGGGGCCTCGGAAGGAACCTCGCTCTTGGTGCCTCCATCACAATGAGTGAGTCACTTAATACGGCGGATCATCCCCCTTCGAGATTGAATGACGGCATCCACGACCGCAACAAACCGTGGTATTCAAAACGAAAAATCGACGACGGCCGGGACACGGAGTTTGTCCAGCTTGACCTTGGGAGGCTCGAAACCATCGCTGAAGTCCGGGTGGACACCGGAACTCAAACAGACAACTGGTTTGTCCGGGCCTTTCAGGTGAGCGTTTCAAGAGATGGTCAGACTTGGAAGAAAGTCGGTGAAGTTTCCGGCTTGACCTACCAGGGAATCCTCCCGGTCTCTTTCGCCGAGGAAGAAGCCCGTTTCGTCAAAATCCACAATTTCCAGTCGTGGCGAAACGACGGCGATTTTTACCACGCCGCCTTGAACGAAGTCGAGGTCTTCGGTTTCGACCATTCCGAGGAGGCGACCGCCTACACCACTGAAAATAATCTTTCGGTCACGACCACGACCGACGCCTTCGGCCTTGTCCGCCAGGAGAAGCGGGACAGCCAAGGAAGAGTTGTTTACCTGAAAGAAAGGACAAAGTCGAATGAAAATGCGGCCCTCGCAAGCAGCGCCCAAGCGAGCAGCCTCTACGATTCGCCCCCCTCAAGTGCGTCCCGGGCGGTGGATGGGAAGAGTTACCACCTCACCCCCGGGACCGATTATTATGGAGCGACTTGGGTTGGCCGCTACATCCAGCGGGTCGGCTGGCTCA
>CAYJTI010000161.1:2893-3235 GCA_964373135.1 uncultured bacterium
GTTTACAACGACACTTATAAGGCCTCCGCCGCTCTGGACGGGAATCCGAGCACAAACTGGCTCTCGACTTCCAATTCCAATCCGGTCTTCTGGGTGGATCTCGGCTCGGTCCAAGTTCTGAATGAAATCAAGCTCGACACGAGTTACCCGGGAAATACGGGCTATGCCCTTGACAGCTTCCGCCTGGAAGTCACCCGGGACAACCCCGCTTCCCCGAGCGCCGAATGGAAGGAAATTGTCTATCAAAACAACGCCTGGCCGAAATCCCTTTGGAATTTTGAATTTTCCGACACACCGGCCCGGGGCATCCGGGTGCGGGATATGGCGTCAAAAACCGGGGAC
>CAYJTI010000162.1:0-3216 GCA_964373135.1 uncultured bacterium
GCAATTTCGGCGCAGAGCCGGTTCACCTCGTCATAATTTCCTTCGACCGCCACCAAGGTCGGCTTGCAGACGAGGGTCCCGACAATCTTGGCGAGCTCCAGGTCGGCCGGGATGAAGATGAAACATTTGAAGCCGGCGCTTGCCGCATGGGCGGCGACGGCGTTGGCAAGGTTTCCCGTGGAGGCGCAGGCAACGGTGTCAAATCCGAGCTCGCGTGCCTTGGAAAGCGCCACCGAAACCACGCGGTCTTTGAAGGACCACGTGGGATGGCAGGATGAATCATCTTTAATGTAAAGCTCGTCCAGGCCGAGGCGCTGGGCAAGATTTTTGGCGCGAAAAAAGGGGGTGAAGCCGGAAGAAAGGCCGACTGTCGGAGCGCCGTCTAAGGGAAGAAGGTCCCGGTAGCGCCAGAGGCTCCTCGGGCCGCTTTCGATTTTTTTCCGGGAGAGGGTCTTACGAATGGCGTCGTAATCATAGTCCACCTCAAGCGACCCAAAGCAAAATTCACAGACATAGATCGCCTCCTTCGGGTAACCCCTCCCGCACTCTCTGCATTTCAATCCCTTAATGTATCCCATTCCCATTCGGTCCCTGAGGCAGGTTCCGTAAGGGTTTTTTTTAATTGCAGCGCAGGTTTAAACCTGCGCTGCAACACTTACGAAACTGGTGCCAGGCACCGCTCACTCTTTCATCCCAAATTCGGCGGCGGAGGTGAGGTAACGCTCGCCCGAATCGGGAAAGATAACGACGACGGCCTTCCCCGGTCCGAGGTCCTGCGCCACCTTTCTCGCCACGGAACAGGCCGCGCCCGAGGAAATCCCGACCAAAACTCCCTCTTCCTTTGCAAGAAGGAGCGAGGTTTCCCACGCCGTCTCATCTTCCACCGTCACAATCTGGTCGATGACGCGCCGGTTCAAGACCTGCGGGATGAAGCCCGCGCCAATTCCCTGAATCCGGTGATAACCGGCCTCCCCGCCCGAAAGGACGGCCGAGCGCTTCGGCTCCACCGCCACGATTTGAATCTTGGGATTCCTTTGCTTGAAGACCTCGCCGCACCCCGTGATGGTCCCTCCGGTTCCGACGCCGGCCACAAAGGCGTCAAATTTGCCTCCCAGCGCCTCCCAGATTTCTTCGGCCGTGGTCTCCCGGTGAATCTTGGGATTGGCCGGATTATTAAATTGCTGCGGCATGAAACTATTTTTATGTTTCTTGAGGAGCTCCTCCGCCTTATCGACCGCCCCCTTCATCCCGTCCAAGGCGGGCGTCAGGATGAGCTCGGCGCCGAAACGTTTGAGGAGGTGCTGGCGCTCAAAGCTCATGGAGTCGGGCATCGCGAGAATCAGCCGGTATCCCCGGACGGCACAAATTAAAGCGAGCCCAATCCCCGTGTTCCCACTCGTCGCCTCAATCACCACCGTCCCCTTTCCCACGAGCCCCTTCTCCTCGGCATCGCGAATCATGCTGAGGCAGATTCGGTCCTTCACACTCCCGCCCGGGTTCATCGACTCGAGCTTCGCATAAACGGCGGCCGAAGCGGGCCCCGCGGTTTTCTTGAGCCGAATCATCGGCGTGTTGCCAATGAGCGCGAGCGTCTCCTCAGCGATTAACGGCTTGGTCCGGCTTTGAGCCATCTCAACCCCCTTTTTCCCGATAGGCCTCGATGAGAATTTGGGCGACCTCGGGGCGCGTAAATTCAGGCGGCGGGATTTCGCCCCGCCGGAGCATCTCGCGCACTTGGGTGCCGCTAAAAATCACGCGGTCGTTTGAATCGTGCGGACAAATTTTCTCCGACGCCATCGAGCCGCAGGCGCGGCAATAAAACGCATTGTCAAAAAAGAGGGGGGTCACGCCAATTTCACCCGGCTTGAATTCATCAAAAATTTTCTGGGCATCGAAGGGGCCGTAGAAAGCTTTGCCGTCCGGCCGGGAGACGCCGGCATGGTCGCGCCCCACAATAAAGTGGGTGCAGCCGTAATTTTTTCTCACCAGGGCGTGAAAAATGGCCTCCCTCGGTCCGGCGTAACGCATGGCCGCGGGAAAAACCGAAAGGAGAACCCGCTTCTTCTCGTAATATTTTTCAATCAGGACTTCGTAGCAGCGCATTCTCACCTCGGCCGGGACATCGTCCCCTTTGGTTTCGCCGACAAGGGGATGAATGAGGAGGCCGTCGACCGTTTCGAGCGCGCACTTCTGCAGGTATTCGTGCGCCCGGTGAATCGGATTTCGTGTCTGAAACGCGACGACGGTTTTCCAGCCCCGTTCTTGAAAAATCCGGCGGGTCTCGGCCGGGTCCTTCCGATATTGGAGAAATTTCGTATGCTCCGGCCGCTCGAAATGAGAAATTTTCCCGCCGACAAGGGAATCTCCCATCGAGAAAACTCGGGCGACACCCGGATGCGTGCGCTCCTCGGTCCCGTAGGCCTCTTGGGCATGCTTTGTTTTGTCGTGAGGGTAAATCTCCTCCACTTCGAGAACCGCGAGGGGAAGGCCGGCCTCGCTTTGAAGGACCACTTCCTTTGCGCCCCGAATGAGCTTTTCCTCTTCGGAGGTAATTGATTTCACCACGGGGAGGCTCCAGACCCCGCCCTTCGCCAGATGCATCTGGTCAAGGACTGACTCAAAGTCGGCTCGATTCATAAAGCCTTCGAGCGGGCTGAAGGCCCCGGTGGCAATCATTTCAAGGTCCGACTCCTCAAGCGGCGTCAGGGTGAGGCGCTTCATGAATTATGGTACCGGTTCTGGCGAACCGGTTCCAGCGAACCGGTTCTCCAGGGGACAGTTTCACTCCAAAAGTAAAGTGTCCCCGGCAGAACCGGTTCGGCGGAACCGGTACCTAAATGCCGGCGCCTCTCTCTTTCTCCTTTTTGCTCTTCGCTTCCTCTTTAACTTCCATAAACGTATGGATGCCGCACTCGGTCTTCGCTTTGCCCGCCCACCGGCCTGAGCGCTCATCGTCCCCGTCCTGGACCGGCCTCGTGCAGGGCCAGCAGCCGACGCTCAGGTCCCCTTTGTCATAGAGCGGATGTTTTGGGATCTGGTGCTCTTTTAAGTACCACCACAGCTCGCGCGAGGTGAGATTGGCCAAGGGGCTGATTTTGAAAAGTTCGGAATCCCCTTTTTTATATTCCTCGAAAATCCGGATCGATTTCCGGAAATCAGTCTGATGCTTCCGGATGCCGCTCATCCAGGCATCATAATCCTTCAGGGCCAGGTCAA
>CAYJTI010000163.1:0-3200 GCA_964373135.1 uncultured bacterium
GGGCTCCTTTCCCTTTCTTTTCATTCTTTCACCTGCGCCAGAAGCGACATATCGGCGACCCCGTCGGCGTAAAGGGTGTTGATTCGTTTCATCAGGGCCTGCCGATTCCGCCTGAGTCGGGCATCTTCCACATTGACCAAAACCCGGTCGAAAAAAAGATGAAGGGGCTCAAAAAAAAGCTCCCCATAAACCTGGGTTAAGGCCTCGTAATCTTTTTTCTGAGAGAAATCCTTCAACTTCGGCTCCTCCCGTTCGAGAAGTCCGTAGAGTTCCTTTTCCAAAGGGTCTTGAAAGAGCGAGGGGTCGACGGAATCAAGTCCCCCTTGGACCCCCTTCAAAATGTTGGCCGTCCGCTCGACCACCTTGCTGGTCTTGAAGAAGACTTTCGGCTGTTTCTCCGCAAGCTGCCAGAGCGTTTCAAACCGTTCAAACACGTCGGCCAAATCGTCAAAAGAGGATTTCATCACCCCCTGAAGAATCTCATAGGCCTTCGTCCCGGCCTTGAGCCCCAACTCGAAGGCCATCCGCCCTTTCAAAAACTCCACGAGCTTCGAGAGGAGTTCCTCCGCCGAAATCTCCAATTTTCCCTGATAAAGAGAGTAACTTTTCCGAATCAAATCAGAGATGGAAAGATGAAATCGATTGGCGCGCACCAGTTTGACCAAACTTCCGCCCGCCCGCCGAAGCGCGTAAGGGTCCTCACTCCCGCTCGGTTCCAATCGCACACCGAAGGCGCCGACGAGAAGGTCCGCTCGGTCACACAGCCCAAACAGGGCCCCGAGCGGACTAATTTTCTTTTCAAGCGAACGGTAATCCTCGGCCAGATTCTTCGGGAGATACTGCTCGCCGATGGCCCGGCTAACGTCCGGCGCTTCTCCCTCTTCCCGCGCATATTCGCGGCCCATGACCCCTTGGAGCTCGGGAAATTCTCCCACCATTTGAGCCGTCAAATCGGCCTTGGCCAACTGAGCCACCCGGCCAAGCTTTTCATTCCAGTCCGGATGTCCGGTTTGACGCGCTACTTCACCCGCAAGCTCTTTGAGGCGCTCCGTCCGCTCGGCCATCGTCCCGAGTTTGCCGATGAAGACAAGCTCCTTGAGCCGGCCCGCTTTTTTCTCAAGCGGCTCCTTCGTGTCTTCGTCATAAAAGTATTGAGCGTCCCGAAGGCGGGACTCCAGCACATTCTCATAATCCCGGCGAATCCCATTCAAATTCGACCGCTTGCCGTTCACCACCGCCACAAATCGGTGCACGAGATTACCCTTTAGGTCCCGGCAGGCGAAAACCTTCTGATACTTTTTCATGCAGGTGGCGAGAACCTCCTCCGGCAAGTCACGATACGTGCCGGAAAATTTCCCCTGGATTAAGAAGGGCTCTTCCACGAGCTGGGCCGTCTCGTGAACCAGTTCCGTATCGAAATCCCGCTGATGAAATTTCTGCCGGAGCCCCTTTTGAATCATCCCTTCGCGCTCTTCAAGCGAAATAACGACGTGGCGCCGGCGGAGATGCTTTTGGTATTCCTCCCAATCGGCACGGGGAATCGAAAAGGCCTCGGGCTGGAGGAACCGGTGCCCCCGGCTCACTCGGCCCGTTTTGACGGCGGCGAGCGAAAAGGGAATCGCCTTCTTTCCGAGGAGGACAACCGCCCAGCGAATCGGCCTCGGAAAACGAAACCCTGATTTTTCCCAGCGCATTGTCTTTCGGAAGGAAATCGAACTCAAAATTTCAGGGACGATTCGGGGGAGGAGCTTTGCCGTCGGCTCCCCCTTCCGGACTTTTTCAAAGGTCACGTAACGGCCGCGCGGTGTCTCCTGAACTCTCACCTGCCCCAATTTGATTCCCTGCGACCTCAAAAACCCCTCGAGCGCCGCCGTGGGTTTCCCCGACTCGTCATAAGCCTTCTCGGCCGCCGGGCCCTGGACCGTGCTCCTCTCCTCCCGCTGACTCAGGCCGGCATTTCGAATAAAAAAAGCAAGCCGCCGGGGGGTCGCCTCAAATTCGATTCCTTTAAAATCAATCCGATATTTCGATAGAACTGCCCGAGCCGCTTCGGAGGCATTCGAGAAGAGGAGGTCGAGGGCTTCGAGGGGAAGCTCCTCCGTCCCAATCTCGATGAGAACCGAGGTGTCCATTCGAGCTACTTCCGCAGCGGAAAATGGAGTTTTTCCCGGCTCGCCAGATAGCCTTCGGCCGAAGCGCGCGCGAGCGCCCTCACCCGCGCAATCATCCGGGGTCTTTCGCTGACGCTCACGGCACCGCGGGCATCGAGAAGGTTAAAGACGTGGGAGGTCTTGAGGCAGAGGTCGTAGGCCGGAAGGACCAGCCCCTTTTTTAAGAGCCGGTGGGCCTCGGCCTCATACTCTTCAAAATGACGCCGGTAAATGTCGACCGAGGCTTCTTCAAAATTGAAACGGGAAAATTCCTTTTCCCCCTCGAGGTGAATTTCACCATAGCTCACCTTTTCATTCCACTCGATGTCAAAGACCGACTCCTTCCCCTGAAGAAACATTGCGAGGCGCTCGAGCCCGTACGTGATTTCGCAGGAAATGGGGTCGAGGTCGATTCCGCCGCACTGCTGGAAATAGGTGAACTGGGTAATTTCAAGGCTATCGAGCCAGACCTCCCAGCCGAGCCCCCACGCCCCGAGGGTGGGCGACTCCCAGTCATCTTCCACAAAACGAAGGTCGTGCTCCAACGGTTTGATTCCCGAGACTTCGAGGCTTTTCAAATAAAGATCTTGGGCGTCTTCCGGAGAAGGCTTCAAGAGGACTTGATACTGATAGTAATGCTGGAGACGGTGAGGGTTTTCTCCGTAACGACCGTCCGTGGGGCGGCGGGAAGGCTCCACGTAAGCGGCCCGCCAGGGCTCCGGCCCTAAGGCCCGGAGAAAGGTGTGAGGGGAAAAGGTGCCGGCCCCGACTTCCAAATCATAGGGCTGAACAATCAGGCAGCCTTGGCTCGCCCAATAGTCGTTCAAGCGCTGGATTAACTCTTGAAATTTCAGGGGCTTAGGCATTGTTTTGGGGAAACAAAAGCGGCCGATTCTATCAGGCCGCCTACCCCCTGTCAAATTACGGGGTGTGTCAGCAGCTTTGGCGGTGCCGATAACGTAGGTCACACTTAAGTGTGACCTACTACTACTGACAGGTTAAGTGGCCCTGTCACCTTTGCATGTCTGACTAAGGTGGCGCTGCCGCCAA
>CAYJTI010000164.1:0-3192 GCA_964373135.1 uncultured bacterium
CGGCCAGCTTAACCGCCACCCGGTCTTTATAGGAGGGGCCGTAGCGGACCGCCGCTTCGGATTTGAGAACAATCGCCTCTCGTATCCGAAGCGTATGAATTCCTTTAACGCCCCAGAGACTCAGGGTCATCATCCAGAGGAGCGCCAGCGTCTTTTGACGCCACCCCCAAGAAGTCCCTCTACGAAAATAAAGTAAAAAAGACCAGCCCAGCCAAAATAAAAGACCCAGTCCAAAACTGACGAATCCGGCCTCCTCCAGTGTGAATTGTCGCAGGAAGGCGTCCGCCGCTCTCAGGTACCAATTCCTCTTATCCTCAATCCGATATTCCAAAACGCCTCTCGCGAAATTCAGGTTGGTGGAAATATCCCGGTCTCGGGGGGCCAGGCGTTTGGCCCGCTCATAGTGAAGAAGCGCCCGGCCGAGCTGGTTCTGCTTAAAGTAGGCATTCCCGAGATTGTAATGGACCGCTGCGTTCTTCATCCCTTGGTCCAGCAAAGATTCGTAAAGGGAGGCGGCTTGGGCATAACTTCCTCCCTGATAAGCACGGTTGGCCTCTTGGAAGGTTAAGGCCGAATCCCTTCCCGGGGCGGGATGCAAAATCCCCGGAATCAAAAATAATCCGGCCAGGAGGAGCACGAAGCCATGCCGATTCATGGGTTGAGCTTCACCGGCCCTTTCTCCACCCGCCGAATCACCGCCTCAAGGAGCTCACAGATCTCCCGGCGCTGGGCGGCTTCAATTCCCCCCCGTCCGAAACGGGATTCCGCCGAGAGGTCATAAAATTTCTGGACCCGCTTCAAAAGGGGGTCTTCGGCGCCCCAAAGAGAGGTTAAGGTGTCTTCGAGCCACTGGCGTGTAAAGTGGTAGGCCGAGACGTTAAATTTATTCGAAAGGTATCCGCTCAAGACCTTCTCGGCCTCCTCCATAAACCGGGCCGAATCCTCCTCCTTCTCGCTCCGCACGAGCCGTCTCAAAGCCTTCATCCCGCGAAGGGCGATGGAACGGGCCAGCTTCCGTCTTTTGAGACTAATATCCTTGGCAAAGAGCGCTGCTCGGCGTTTCCTCAAAAGCCCATTTCCCACCGCTAAGATTCCGAGAAAATTTCCCACCAGAAACACCCGGGAAAGCACCCGAAATAACCTTCCCTTCCGCTCCGAGGGAAGTTCCTCGTGGAGGTATCGGATATCCTTCGCTTCGACCTGCACCTCTTTTTTGAAGCCGGGCTTCTCGGCGAGCTCGGCCGGCAGCCGAAAGGGTTCTTCGGAAGGAGTCACCTGAAGCGCAAACGAAGGCGTCCGGACGATTTGGTAACTCTGAGAGCGGGGGTCAAAGTAGCTGAATTCAAGCGGAGGTATCGCCAGGGCCCCGGATTCGGTCGGAATGAAAATTATCTCAAAGGTCTTTTTCCCCGCCAAGGTGGTCCCGGCCTTGAAGAGTTGGGTCGTAGAGTCCCCGTCGTAAACCTTAAAACCGCTCAACACGGGAATCGATGGCTTTGACAAGGTTTCAATATTTCCCTCGCCCTCCAAAACGAGCTTGAGGCTCAGGGGTTCGTTTTGTTTTACCTCTTTTTTATCGACCGAGGCGTCCAGCCGAAATCGGCCGACGGCCCCATTGAAACTGGCCGGCCTCCCCGTCTCGGGAAAGGGCTTCACGGTCACTGTAATCGGCTCCGGTTTCAAAAGCCGCTCCACCCGTTTGGCAAAGAATCCCGCCCCGCTGAAGAAGCTGTCGTTAAAAAATTCGTCGAAGAGGCTCGACGTTCGAGATTCCTGTTGCACGGAAACCTTTAAGACTCCGGGCTGAATCGTGTATTGCGCCGGCGCCGTCGGAAAGAGGGCGATTTTCCGAATATCCGCCGTCAAGTAACGCTTTCCCTCCACGCTCACGGCCTCCCGCCCCAGGTCCCGATCTAAGGGAAAATCCTCAATCCAAAAGCCGCTCACGGACGGGTCTTCCTCGAATCCCTCATAATGGGTGTCGTAGCGGGTGTAGAGCGTGTAGGTTAAAAGAATCTGCTCATTCGGAAAAACCGTGCTCTTGTCCACCCACGCCTTGACGAAAATATTCTCGTCCTCCCCCTTCGCCGGCGGAATCCCGGCCGGCTGAGCAATGGGAGGCTGCGGAGAAAAACCGGCAAAGGGCGGTGCCGCTCGAGGGGCGGGTCCAACGGGTGCGGGAGCCGCCGCTGGCGGCGACTGAATCTGAGGCGCCAACACCTCGACCAAAATTGGCGGGGTCTGGTAGCTTTTCCCCTCAATCCAGACTTCGATGGAAGGAACGGTGAAACGTCCGGCCACCTTTGGGACGAGGACGTAGTTGAACTCCACCGTCGACGTCGACTTCCCATTCACAAAGGTGAACTGGCTCGTGCGGCCCGTGTAAAAGGAGTCAAATCCCTGAATCGCCGGAAGTCGAGGCGCCTGCAGATTTCCCCGTGAACCAGAAATCCTCACCGTGAGCCCCACCTCCTCGTCGATTTGAACCTGGTCCTTCTCGACCGAGCTCGTGACACGAAGCTCATCGGCCCAGCCCGCATAACTCGCCGTCAGAACTAAGGATGCAAAAATAAAGAGAATCTTTCTCATGGTGGAAAGCGAAGATTTTAACATAGAAAGGGATTCAGAAAAATCTTTCCAACGTCAAGCGGTGAGACTCCAGGAACTTGAGGACCCGGGTAAGCGCTTCGCGATTTTTGAGGTGAGCCTGAAAAAGAACCCCTTCTCTTTCAAAACCTTCGGGATGGCTGAGCCGGACCCCTTCCGGCTCCCCCAGCTCATGCCTCAAAGCTTCAAAGCTCCTCTCGGCGGCCGTTAATCGGGGATAACGGAGCGAACGGACCCCCCCGAAAAATTTTTCTCCCCGGCCCCTCAAATCGGCCGGGGCTCTTTTTCCCCATTCCCCAATCCCGCTCTCTTCAAGCAACCCCTCCAGGACACCCTTTGATAAATTCGTGCCTGGTTTTAACCCCCTCACACTCCCCTCTCCCCCTGTGGGGGAGAGGGTCAAGGGTGAGGGGGAAATCGAGGCGGAATTTGTCAAACGGCTTACGAGGGATTTTTCTCTCATTTTTTTCAGGTCGGCGAGCCACTCCGTGAGAAGGAGTAATTGATTCGCCGTCAGATGCATCTGGTTAAAACATTGCCCGGCGAGAAGCTGCTGCTCTTCTTTCGTAAAACGGGCCAAACTCG
>CAYJTI010000165.1:0-3146 GCA_964373135.1 uncultured bacterium
TCTGGGATAATTTTTCAGAGATTTTATGGAGGTCTTCGTTTGTTTGCTTCATCCCGCTTAGCCCTTCCTCAACCTGACCGCTCAGCACTTCAATCTTTTCTGGAAATCCTTGAAGCGCCTTTTCTCTAAACGCTTCAAGCTCGGTTTTTGAAATGAGAGGGCCCGGCGCTTGTTTCGGGACTTCAGGTTTCTGCGGTTTGATTGCGGGAATTTCCGTCGGTTTTTCTTCTGGCTCAGCCGGTTTACTTTCAGGCAAGACCACGGCCTGTCGTGGTGCGGTCGTTGTTGTCGAAGTTGATTTGATGAGCGGCGCAGGGGCTGGTTTTTCACCTGTAAAAAAGGTAATGACTCCACCAACAACCAGCGTCAATAGCGCGGCCGCGCCCACAAGCATCTTCGAACGACTCCCTTTCGACGCGACCCGAGGCTTCCGCTCGAAACGGGACGGCTTCCGCATTCCGTCCGGAATCGCTGGCATTTTCGTCTCGCTTAATCCCGGGGAGGCTTGTGAAACGTCCGCGTTTTGGAGTCCAGCCTCTCTTTCTTCGGCACCGTAGTTGTCTCTGTAATAAATTTGTAAATCATTTCTGAGCTCGGTCGCACTGGGATACCGAACTAAAGTTTCGCCATTTGGAGTTGTCTGCTTCTTCTGCACGGTATAATCAGCCGGCTGGTTCGGAAAGGCGAGCGCAACTGATTTCAAGAGAATTTCCCTGAGTGGGGGGGCGATCTTTGGATTAAGCTCGCTGGGGTCTGGATAATTCGCCATCACATGATTTGTGAGTACGGTTCCGGTCCGAACGGCCGAACCTGACGGATTCACCGCCACCTTTCCGGTCAATAATTGATAAAGCATCATTCCAAACGAATAGACGTCTGTGGCGGTCGTAAGTTCCCTCGTCAGTCCCTGGACTTGTTCGGGGGACATATAGGACGGGGTCCCTACAATCGTCCCTTCTTGAGTCAGTGTCACCCCCCTTTCCTCCGGTTTCTCTCCGGGCCCGTAACTCCCCGCCTCTTTGGCCAAACCAAGATCGATGATAGTGACCTGGAGCTTTCCAGTCTGGCGGTCGAAATCGACCATGACATTATCCGGTTTGATGTCTCGATGGATGTAAGCCGGCGTGTGGTGATGCATCACCTCGAGTGCCTTTAGAATCTCAATCGCCACGAGGATAGCTTCTCGGTCGGTCAAATGCTCTTCCGTCCGCCCCCGCCCCGGTTTTGGCAGCCACTCGGCGAGCGGTTTCCCTGGCGCCACCAAAAGCACAAGGAATTCTGTCATCGCCGGCGGGGCAGGAATCCTGTCTTGAACCTGAACAATAAGCGGTGAATTTAAAAGCCCCATAATCTTAATTTCCCGCTCAATCCGGGCCTGATTTTCCGGAGTCATACTTTCCGGTTTTAAGTGTTTGATGACAACAATCTTCCCGTTCAGGGTTTCATCCTTGGCGAGATAGGCGCTCCCAAATCCTCCTTCTCCGATTTGCCTGAGGATTTCGTAACGGTTCCCAACAACGGTCCCCGAGCCGACGCCAAGCTCCTTCGCCAGGGCTTGGGCGAATGGCTCCGCCATGCCCGTGAGAGTGGCCCACCGTCTCAATTTTTTGGTCGGTTCAACCGCTTGCCATTCCGGTATCTTCTCCAACTCTTTCAACAAGGCCGCCGTCAACTTTGCCTCTTCCAGAAGAGAATCCTCCTTGCGTTCAGGTTGAATCAAGCGCCTGACCCCCTTGTAAAGCCCCAACGCTACCAAAAGTTCTCCCAGTCCCATTTGATTAAACTTGTCCAGAATTTTCCACTGGATGCCCAAGACCGGATTCTGCGCCGTATCCTGCACAAGCGAAAACGGAGTTTGATAATAATCGCTCACGTGGACTCGAACGGCTTTGTCTTTCCATCGTGCCGCCATCGCTTGCCTAAAAGACTTCTCGAGAGCCTGCCGGCTCGAGGCCTTCAGCTGATTCATAATCGAAGAAAAAAAGTATCTGACCACCTCCTTTCTAAGATTGACCCCGCCCGCCTCTGCCTTTCCAGAAATTTCCTGGATGAGCGGGCCTATCTCCGTCAAACTCTGCAACCTGAGGAGGTTCGTGCTGAAATCCATCCGAAGTTCGCTGCGGTAGGCAACAAGAATTATGCGGAATGTCCTCGGAGGCACCTTCATCGTCCTGAGGGTTGAAATTAATCTCGCTTTGACCTCGTCACGGAAGGCCGGTGATAGAAATCGTGAGGCCAGCTTGAAGGTCGAAAAATCAGCCCGATGCCATTTCCCGGTCAGGACGGGGTCGTCACCGCCGAGGCGGCGCCAGTAATTTTCCAGGCCTTCGCTTGAGGAAATTTTGGGGGAGAGGACAACGAAAGGAATCTTTTTCGCCTTGAGCCGGCGTGTGAGCTTTTTTCGATGGAAGCCCCCCGAGACAAAAAAAGTTTTTCGGGCCGGGTTCTTCTGGTGAAGCGACAAAAGATTGGTTTCAAGGGGGGTCTCACGTTCGGCCGCCAATCGGTAAAATCGAAGCGGCGCCTCGGAGGCTGAGTTGAGCTTGTAAAAATCTTCCTTCCTCGGCCGAACCGACTTCGACTCCAAGAGAAAACCGTAAAGATCGATTCTTCGCCTCAGGGCTTCGAGCGAGTATTTCTCGGGGTCCCTTGCATATCCAGAGTAATCGTCGGGGAGGAGCGAGAAGCTGAAAAGCTTCTCATAGAACCGTACCCGTCGGCTGATTTCGTAAGCAACCCTGGCTTCACGGTAGGAGAGAAGCTTGAGCCAGAGAGCATCGGTCAGTTGTCGAATCTCTCCAAGTGCCCTTTCCCCTTTGAATAAGCGAAGCAGACGAGCATATCGGACCCGGGCGCGACCGCCTTTCGTTTCGAGCGACCTCAGCTCCAGCAGACCGAAAAAGTAAGGGTAGGCGGCGAGGGAAATCCCCTGTTGTGCCGCAAGATCTCGCAGGAGGAGGAAGTGTTTCAAAAAATAGGAAGGAATTGTTTCGAATTTCCTCTGGCTCCGGTCGAGTCTGAGGAGGTCGCCGTAATAAACTCTCTCCTTGAGAAGATCGTTGGTTTTGACGAGCCGGTGCATCGCCTCGCTCGCTTCGTGCCGATGCACTGAGAACTCCCGGGGGGGGTGTGGGGTCTGTGGTTTT
>CAYJTI010000166.1:0-3127 GCA_964373135.1 uncultured bacterium
CGAAGGGCGACCATCCGGTCTAAATCGGTGAAATTCTGATTCCAGTTACTATATAACGAGAGGAGAAAGAGCTCCGAGTCGGAAAAATCCTCTGGGACGAAACTTGCCGGAATTCGCCTCTCCCCTTTTTCGCGGCTCCAAAATAACCGCTTATGCCCCGCAATGAGCTCGTTTCGTTTTCCCATTCGGGAGACCACAAGAAGGGGGGAGAGAATTCCTTTTCTCTCCAAGGAAGCGGCCAAGCGTGAATCCGAATAGTCATACCGGTGGCCGTAGCGGAGTTCTCCGTCAATCTCGTCGATGCCGATTAGGCTTTGGGAAGACTGGCTTTCCATTGCTTTTCCAATTCTGACGGTGAAATTTTTAAAACTTCCTGAACCACGTCAAAGGAATCCTTCCCTTGAGCAAAAAGCTCGAGCATCTTTTTGATTTGAAACATCCCGTAACGCCAGACGAGGTAGCTTACCAGCATTTGTGATTGCCGGTAAAAGAGCTCCACCTCGAGCGGGTCCTCCATCTTGAGGAGACGCTCCTCCGCAAAGAGGGACTCGAGCGCAAAAAGCGTTTCGGTCCGAACCGCCGCCCAGAAAACCCTGAGGTCTGAGGGGGAAATCCGGGTCTCTTCGAATTCAGCGAGACCCTCATTAATCCAGGCCGGGGCCCGTCGCCGGCTGATTTCTGCCACATAGGCGTGGGTCACCTCGTGCCGAATGACCTTTTCAATTTCGGGCGGGGAAAATCCCTTCTGGTAGGCCGGAAGGCGAATCTTTCCATCGTAGAGCCCAATGGTCCAGTGCGGGGCCTTCGTCAATTCGCGAAACTCCTCGTCCTCATAAAGGAGAACCGGAATTTTATACTTGAAGAAATAGCCGAGATCTTGACCCACCTCCCGGTACGCCTTCCGCAAGACCTCGCTCAACTCATAACCCTCGAGCCCCTTTTCCTCCCCCTTGTAACGGATAATGAAATGTTCCTCCGCATAAGTCACTAAACCTTTCCCGACCTTTCGCTCTTGCTGAATCTTTAACAGCTTTTCCTTCAGGTCCTGCCTTGCCCGAAGGCGAAAGGCCTCCTCGTAATGTTTTTGGGCCTCGTCGAGCTGCTCCTCAAAATAGGCAATGTCTCCCAGGAGCTCGTGCGCAAAAGGATTCTTGTCATCGTAAGCGAGCGAATCGAGAAGGGCCTCCCGGGAGAGTTGGTATTCGCTCTTATCGTAAAATTCAACCGCCTGATTGTAGAGGTCAATCGCCAACGGGGCATTCAATCCCCCGCTTTCCTTTGAACGGCCCAGGAAATAACTCAGGACTTCCGTCCGCCCCCGGTTTTCCACGGCCTTGCGTGCTGATTCTTGCTCTGACTCCTCGACGTCCGAGAAGGCTGAAGGGGAAGAGCCAAAAAGGGCCAAGGAGACTATGAAAACGAGAAAGGTCTTTGCCAACCGAATTCTTTTCTCAATCGGCGGGTGCGTGTAAAACCACCATTCAATCAAGCGGCCGGGCGAGGGGTCGGCTAAATTGAGCTCGGCCAATTTTTCCATGGCCGGAATGAATCCCTTCGGGCCCACCGCCTTGAGGGAAAAACGGTCAGCCTCCTTTTCCCGCCACCGGGAGTAAGCATTTCCGAGCGGCGTCAAAATCGTCACCACGATAAAGAACGTCAGATAAAGAAGGGGAAGTGAGGCCAGGTCTTCCGCGCCGGAAAGACCCAGTGGGGGGGCCAAATTCTGCTGGGCCCCGAAAGCGGCCCGAAAGGCGATAAACGAAGTCACGAGGTTGAATCCCAGATGGTGCCAGATATCGCGGTGCTTGAAGTGGCCGAGTTCGTGCGCCACCACGCTTTCGATTTCTTCGGCTGTAAAACGCTCGAGCAGCGTATCGCTCAGAACCAGCCGTTTGGTCCGCCCGAGGCCGGCGAACATCGCATTGGCCTTCTTCGTGGTCTTGCTGAGGTTCAAGGAGTAAACATTTTCCAAAGGCAAACCAAATCGGCTCACGAGCCGAAAAATCCGTTCCTTGAGCGATTCATCCTCCACCCGGCTGTAGCGATAAAAAAGGGGGACAATTAAAACTGGAAAGAGTTGCCCGAGAAGATAACCGAAGCCCGCGAAAACGAGCCAGGCGCCGACCCACCACCGTTCGGGCCACGCCCGGATGCAACCGTAAATCCCGAGCACGAGGACCAGGGAAATCAAGAAGCCCAAAACCGTTTTCTTTAAGAATTCAACCGCCCAACGCCCCGCCGTCTGATTGGACAACCCATAAGACTTCTCCAGGAGATAACCGGCATAGAAGGCAACGGGAATGTCGAAGAGCCAGAGGAAGATAAAAAAGAGGGCGTAGAAGAGCGCCACCTGACCGTAGAAATTCGTCACCACCGATTCCGCCCACTCCTTGAAAAGCTCGGGAATTCCCGACGAGATTAAAATCACCAGGAGACCCACCTCCAGGGCCATCTGAAAGAAGGTAAGAAAATAGCGTCGCTTTTGATACGCTTTGGCCCGCTCGAGCTCTTTCATCGCTTCTTTAAATTCTGCCATAGACTGACCAAAAAGCCACCCCACACGGCGGCCCCGATGAAAATCATAAAAATAAGGGAGGCCCGATTCATTTCGAAATCCCGAGCCTGGCCGTCATCCAGCGATTCAGGATGAAGAGGGCTCCCAGCAAGACGCCCCATTGCACCAAACAGGTCCCGATGCTCATTTCGTGGAAGGGGCGCCACCACCCCGAGGAATCCATCCGCATCGCCTGATAAAACCACCACCCGAGCAAGAGAAAAAACTCACCCGGGATGAGCCAAAAGATTAGAAATTTAAAAACCCATCGATTAAACTTCGTTCGCAAGGGAATAAACTCACGCTCAAAGCGTTCTATCCCCAGACGTCGGATGAGGACCGTGAAGAAAAGTCCGCTCACGAGGAGTCCGATTCCCCAGACCCAATCCTGATTATTGAGAAAACGAAGGTCCCTGGCGGACGGCGTCCCCGCCAAAATGGCGACAACCGCCAGAAGCGGAATCGCCTTCTTTCTCGCAACTCCCATGTCTTTCAGAAAGGTCACGCCGAGTTCAAACATCGCGAAAAGGGAAGTGAAGGCGGCGAGGAAAAGGGCGGTAAAGAAGAGGACGG
>CAYJTI010000167.1:0-3123 GCA_964373135.1 uncultured bacterium
CGACGGCGTTTTCGGGGAAAAATTCCTTGAGTTCACTGTAAAGCTGCGCCGCCAGCGTTTTATTGTGGGAAATGACAAGGGCGGGCCTTCCCCATTTCGCGATGACGTGGGCCATCGTGAAGGTTTTGCCGGAACCCGTGACTCCGACAAGGACCTGGTCCCGCACTCCGGCTTGGAGTCCCTGGACGAGTCCTTCGATCGCCTCAGGCTGGTCACCTTTCGGCGTGAGCTTGGTGAGGAGTTTAAAAGGAGAGGACGTCAGCTGGAACAATTCCTCCGGCAGACAGACTCGGCGGACCGGCAGGCACTCTGACAGCGCGTTTCGGCGTCGGTCCGATAGAGGGTTTTTCCGGAATCGAGGTCATAAACCGATTTGGGGCACTCACGCTGGCAGGTGTCGAGCGCCTGCTGGCAGGCGTCGTCACAATCCGCCGCCGCCATGCCTGACACCGAAATCAGAAAGAGGAGACTGAGAATCGTCGTCTTCATTCGTCAACGGAGAGAAGTTTAGATGAGCCGAAGCGAGAAATCAAGTTTAAGGTACCGGTTCTCGCGAACCGGTTCTCCGGTACCGGTTCTGGGAGAACCGGTACCGGAGGGGTTTGAGCTTGAGCGAGAAATCCAGGGCCGGGGCCGAATGAGTCAGGGCACCGACGGAAATCCGGTCGACGCCCGTGCGAGCCGCCTGACGGACATTCCCGAGATGAATCCGTCCGGAGGCCTCCAGCACGGGCCTCTTACGGCGAATCCGGTAGCGCTTCCGAAGCACAAAATCCAACCCCTTCACAAACAAAACTGCCCGGCGGAGTTCCCGCAAAGAGAAATTGTCGAGAAGGATTCGATCTGGGACAAAGGTTCCCTCTAAAAGGTGCGCCAGCTCTCTCAGGTTTTGGACTTCGATCTCGACCGGGATTTTCCGCCGTGTCAAAACCGGTTTCATTCTCTCACCAAAATAACGGCAGCGACTCCTCTCTAAGAATTCCCAAATGGCCCGCCAATGATTCTCCTTGACCAAAATCTCATCCCAAAGTCCCATCCGATGATTCTCTCCGCCCCCGCAGCGGACCGCATATTTTTCAAGCGCTCTCCAAAGCGGAGTCGTCTTTCTCGTGTCAAAAATTTTTGCCCGGGTCCCTTTGACCTTTTCGACATACCGCCCGGTCAACGTCGCAATCCCCGAAAGATGCCCGAGAAAATTCAAGGCCACCCGCTCCGCTCCCAGAATGGAAGAGAGCCGGCCGGAAATTTTAATTACTTTCTCTCCTCGTTGAATCCTTAACCCGTCCTGGCGGAGGATCTTGAGGTTAAGAGAGGGGTCCCGCAGACGGAAAATTTCTGCGGCCACGGGGCCGCCCGAAAAAATTCCGTCCTCTTTCGCCACAATGACCGCCTCTCCCCTCAGATTCCTGGGAATCAGCCTCTGGGTCGTGACATCTCCCGAGCCCAAATCTTCCGTCAGGGCTTTTCGAAGCAGGGAACGAAGCGGGGGTGTGATTTTGAAGCTCATTTTTCGAAGAGGGCGAGATGCTCGCGGTGAGTTTTGAGAAGCGATTCCTGCTCGAGGAGTTTTCCCTGTTCTTCGGCCACCAAATCCTCGGGCGCATTTTGAAGGAAGCGGGGGTTTTCGAGTTTCTTACGAATCGATTCCAGATACCGTTCGACCTCCTGGATTTTTTTCTCAAGCCGGGCCTTTTCCTTTTTGCGGTCAAGGACCCCCTCGACTCGAACGAAAACCTCGACCTCAGAGGAAGCGTGCCCGACATAGGCCGGTGTCCGCTTGAATTCCTTTTTAAACTCAAGCGAATCGAGGCGGGCAAGCTTCTGAATCTCTTTCTGAAAACCAAGGAGCGCTTCGTGTGCCCCTTTCGTGCGGTAACGAATGACGGCGCCCAAACCCTCTCCCGGCGGAATATTGAGATCGGCCCGGAGTTCCCGAATTCCGCCAACCGCCTGCTCGAGCACTTTAAAACTCTCCCGAGAGGCCTTGTCTTCAAACCGGCACTTCTCCACCTTCGGCCAAGCCGCCAGCATGAGAGACGGGGGCCAATCCGATTTGCCTTTGGCAAACTCCCGGAGTTTCTGCCAAAGCTCTTCCGTGATAAAAGGCGCCCACGGATGCAGCAGGCGGAGGATCTGGTCAAGGACCGTGAACAAGACTTTCTCAGTCTCTTCTTTTTCTTTTGACTCCGGACCGGTCAGGGTCGGCTTCACAAGTTCGATATACCAGTCGCAGAATTTTCCCCAGACAAAGTGATAAAGCTCCGTGGCGGCCTGTGCCAAGGCATAGCGCTTCAGATTCGATTCGACTTCAAGGCACGTTTCCTCAAGCCGTGAAAGTATCCACCGATTGACCGGCAAAAGAATCGGTACCGGTTCTCCCGGGGACAGGTATGCGTTACCCAAAAGGTGCCAGGCACCTTTTAGGTGGAGGAAGCAAAATCGGGCGGCGTTCCAGAGTTTATTCGTGAAATTCTTCCCGACTTCAAATTTTTCCTTCGAGAGGTAAACGTCCTGTGCGGCGAGCATCACAAGACTCAGGCGAAGTGCGTCCGCCCCCATCTCGTCAATCACTTCGAGGGGGTCAATGGCATTGCCGAGCGATTTCGACATTTTGAGGCCCGTCTGCGCACGGACGGTCCCGTGAATCAAAACATTCCGAAATGGGACCTCACCCCTGAATTCAAGTCCCGCCATAATCATCCGGGCAACCCAGAAGAAAAGAATTTCAGGCGCTGTGATAAGGTCAGAGGTTGGATAAAAATATTCGAGGTCCTTTGTCTTCTCAGGCCACCCGAGTGTGGAGAAGGGCCAAAGCCAGGAGTAAAACAAGGTGTCGAGAACGTCGGGGTCACGCCGGATTTTTTTCGTGTGACAGACCGGGCACTCTTCGGGATCCTGGCGGCTGACGATCGGTTTCTTGCATTCGAGGAAGCATTTTTCCTCACCTTCGCAATACCAAACGGGAATGGGATGGCCCCACCAAATTTGGCGGGAGATGCACCAGTCCCGGATATTTTCGAGCCAGTTCGTGTAAACCTTGTTCCAACGTTCGGGCGTGATTTTGACTTTTCCTTCCCGGTGGGCCTGGAGGGCCTTCTCGGCCAAGGGTTTCATTTTGACAAA
>CAYJTI010000168.1:0-3101 GCA_964373135.1 uncultured bacterium
AGGCGCTTGGCGTGCGGCTCGCTGACGTTGAAGTCGAGTTCCTGCGTGACTTAGAAAAAGAGACGAATGAGAAGTTCCTTTCGTTGCTCGTGAATTTAGCTCGACGGGGACAAGAGGTGACCGTGGCCGTTTCCACGCCCAAGGAAGCCAGACTCATGACGCAGCAGATTGACAAATTTCTGGCCGGGAAAGGGCTGCTCCACGACCATTCCCTCAGGCGCCGGCTCACCGTTGAGGATGGGATTGAGCGCCGCAATTACGAAGCCCTTTGGGATGCCGTGAGAATTTGGGAGGAGGTCAACTTTCTTACGGACCTTGATGAAGCGAGGAAGGTTAGGGTGCGGGGAGGCCTCAGGATTCTCACTCCGAGTGCGCCGGTTAATTTAAGCGACCTCCGCTGGGTGGGCGACTCCCTCCTCAAAAAGGCGGAACTCCTAATCCTGAGTGCCGTTGAGCGACCCGACCGACCCTTCCTCATACCGTCTGCGGAAAGTCCGTACATTTTCTATGCCAATCACGACGGCCTCGGGACCGCCGCCTGGTTCCTCGAGACCCTCTCCTCGGAACTGACGCGGCGAGCCGCCTAATTTTCAAACTTCTTCTACCCTCCCCGTTGGAAAAAGGAGTAAGATAACTGCCGTTTCTCAGGAGGGCTGCCTTGGTTAATGTTTCAGACTTTAACCATCACGCTTCCGATCCTCGCGTCCTCTCCTCGCTCGAGATCACCTGCCACGCCGCGAGTCTCCTCGTCTTTGTCACTGGCTACGTCACCCTCACCGCCTGGCTTCTTAACCTCCAACCGCTGAAAAGCCTCTGGCCGGGCCTTGTCACGCTGAAGGCCAATGCGGCTTTTTGCTTGATGTTGAGCGGTTTTTCGCTCTGGTTAATGCGGAACGAAGCCATGAGTCAGCGAAAGCGGTTCGTGGCACGGTCTGGCTCGGTGGCGGTCCTCGTCGTGGGCCTTCTTACTTTGGCGGAATACCTCTTTGCCTCAAACCTCGGAATTGACCAGCTCCTTTTTCGTGAATCGGCGGGCGCCCCGGGAACGTCTCACCCGGGAAGGATGTCTCCTTTAACCGCCTTCAGCATGGCTCTCCTCGGCACCTCCCTTTTTCTCCTCACGGGGCGGAGAGGTCCCTTCGTCTCGCAGATACTCGCGTTGGCCGCCGCTCCGATTTCTCTCACCGCGCTTTTGGGTTATCTCTACGGCGTGAAGCGGTTGTATGGCTTTGCCTCTTTCACGGAGATGGCTCCGCAGACCGCGGTCGCCCTCTTGCTCCTTTGTCTTGGGATACTTTCGGCGAGACCGGAACGGGGCGTGATGAAAGTAATTTCAAGTGAAAGCGTGACCGGAATGGCGGCCCGGCGCCTCCTCATTGCCTCGGTCGGGGTGCCGGCGAGCCTCGGCTGGCTTCGATTGGCGGGCCAGCGGGCCGGGCTTTACGGCACGGAGTTTGGCGTTTCACTTTTTGTGATGTCGACCGTTGTGATTTTTGGAGCCCTGGTTTTCTGGCACATCCGGTCCCTCTATGGCGTGGAGCTCGAGCGGCGGTGGGCTGAGGGGATGCTTCGAAGGTCTCACGAAGAACTTGAGAAGCGGGTTCGCGAAAGAACGGCTGACCTCCAACAGGCCAACGAGAGGCTTCAGCGGCTCGATGAGATGAAGTCAAATTTTCTGGCGCTGGCGGCGCACGAATTGAAGACTCCGCTCACGGCCATTCGGGGGTGCCTCAGCCTGATTGCGCAGGGAAGGGTCGGTGTCCTCACCAAAAAACAGAAGCATCTGATTGATTTGGTCGAGGAGGCGTCTGGGCGGCTGCATCGGCTTGTGGAAGACCTGCTTGACCTTTCCAAGATTGAACTGGGCCAAATCAAAATGGAGATGGCCTGGACCGATTTGCGCTCCCTCCTCAAGCGGGAGATTACCGTGGTCCGGGTCCAGGCGCAGAACAAGGGAATCGAAGTCGAGGAGGCCGTGGACGACCACCTCCGAGAGGTTCGGTGCGACCGGGACCGGATTCGGGAGGTCGTCGACAATTTGATTTCCAATGCCGTCCGGTATACCCCGGCTCAGGGCCGGATTCGGATTCAGGCGGCCAACATTCGGAATGGCGTACAAATTGACGTGAGCGACACGGGGGTCGGCATTAAGCGGGAGGACCAGGAGAGAATTTTTGAGCCGTTTCAATATCTCCGAAAGTCCGGTTTTGACGGGGAGAAAAGCACGGGGCTCGGCCTGGCCCTTGTGAAAAAAATTATCGAGGCGCACGGCGGTCAAATCATGGTCAAGAGCCGGGAAGGGGAGGGTTCCACCTTTTCGGTGACCCTCCCGGCCGAGAGGGGCCGGAATGGGAATGGAAGCGACAAAGGCCAGGAAGAAAATTCTCATCGTCGACGATGACCCGACGCTTCTCGAGCTTTTGAAATTTACTTTTTCGAGCTCGGGATTTGAGGTGGCCGGCGCTTCGGGCGAGGAGGATTTTCGGCGGGAGGCGCAAGGGGCGAGGCCCGACGCCATCGTCCTTGATATTATGCTGGGAGAAAAAAACGGCGTGCAGGTTTACGAAAGACTCCTCCGAGAGGGGTTCGACCCGAAGATTCCGGTGGTTTTCCTCTCGGTCCTCGCCCGGGACATTTCTCAAACCCCGCCCCGCTCGGGAAGGACCTACGCCCTCGTCGCGAAACCCTTTGACCCTGAGAAGCTCGTTCGAGAAATCACCACCCTGTTAAACTGATATTCACGCCAATTCTTTTTTGCTAATATTTGCGTTTCACTCCGCAGGTTTATAGGATGGGCGCTTAGCTCAGCTGGTTAGAGCGCTACCTTGACATGGTAGAGGTCAGAGGTTCGACTCCTCTAGCGCCCAAATTTTTTCTTAGGAGACCGGGATTAATTTCTTCTCACCTTCGCCGGTTTTAAGCTTCGGGAGGGTGACGGTGAGGACGCCGTCTTGGTAGTCGGCCGTGATTCCTCCTTCGTCCACGGGACCCGGGAGCGTGAGGCTCCGGGCGAAGGAACCAAAACTCCTTTCCTGAGCAAAGAAACCTTTCTGGGTATCCTCCGTTTGCTTTGCCGCTTGGCGCTCTCCCTGGATGGTGAG
>CAYJTI010000169.1:0-3087 GCA_964373135.1 uncultured bacterium
TGAGGGCCGAACCCCCGAGATTCTTCGGGGACAAGTCCTTTCTTCCTCGGAGCGGGTCTATCCGACTCCGGCCGAGGAATTCGAACTCAGCCGAATTGAGGTCTCAGACAGCGGTTTCTACACGACCCCGGCGAATCATGGACCGGATGCCTTGCTGGTTCTTTCGACGGAGGACGGAGTTCCTGTTTTTGTCCGCTCGAGAGGGGAAACTTTTTCCTTGCTGCGGGGGGATTCAATCCTTCTCCCTGCCGGGGTCCCCTATTCTATCCGCACCGCCGGACGAGCCTCCATTTTTAAAGCCGGCATTCCAATGACCACCCGCCCTCGATCCGAGCAACGGACTTCCTCAGACGCCCCGCCGAAGAGAAGTGAAGTCCGGGACCCGGCGGTATTTGAGCCCGATCGTGACGTGATCCTTCGGACCACAAGTGATCTTTTTGACGGAATCCATCTCCCCGAGCGTTTGAAAAGGTTCCAGTTGTCCGCCGAATCGCGGACCCCGGAAGTGACGGATGGAAAATGGGTTTCGGGGATGGCAGCACGGGCGATTAAAATAATCAGAAGGCAAAGAAAGGGTGAGGGTTCTGCGCTGGCTTCGATGGGGGGGCAGACCGCCTTTTTAATCGGCCCCGAGATGTTCTCCCGATACGGCCCGCTTCTGGCGGCGCTTCAAAAGGAGGGGTGGCCTCAATCAAAATTTTTTGTCGTGGCTCCTTCGGACCGAAAAAAATCTATCACCGCCCGAAAAGTGGTTGTTGCATTAAATCGGGCGCTTGAGCCCGACACTCAAATCCTGATGTTGGAGGCCCCTTCAGTCTCCGTTCGTCTCCGGCACTATGACCCTGTCCATGTTCTCGGACTTTCGGAAGACCGTATTTTCCTGAAACGGGTGATTGGAGACCTTGACTGGAGGCAAGTGGAACGGGAAACCGATTCTACTCTCTCTTCTTATGCCGGGATTCTGGCAGTTACCCTGGAGCGCTACCGCGAACTCTATCAGGCTTTGGAAGCGGCGGCGTAACAGAAATGGCCTTCGAGAGAATGGGAACGCCTCCGGGCCGCCTCCCGCTGCGCTTAAGGGTCACCGGAAGGACAGGAAGTTGATTTTGCTGTGGCCGAAGGAAAAAAAATACATCTTTTGATTGAAGCAAAGACAGACGACACTTCCCTGGACCGAAGCCTTCCCCTTTTTCAAGAAAGAGTGCAGGCCGATCTTGCAATTCAAGTGGTCCGCTATCAGCGGGCAGGGGAGGCTGGCCTCGAGCTTTTCTATTGGCGGGAAGGGACGGACGAGGTGGATTATGTGCTCCAAAAGGGAAAGAGACTGGCTGCGATCGAGGTCAAAAGCGGACGCCAACGGGAAGCGGCGAGTGGTCTTTCAGAGTTCCAGAAGCGGTACTCTCCTTACCGGATTTTTGTCGTGGGAACTTCCGGCATTCCTCTGGAGGAATTCCTTTGTCAGGATCCCCTCCGTTTGTTTCAATGATCGGTTGAAGGAGCCCGCGAGCCAGCCCGTTTCTTAAGACGGCCGTTAAGCCCTCCAGGACCCCCGCCTAAGAATCTCCTTCCCACTTCCAAAAATCCATGGAAAATGGAGTTGTGTATACCAGATTAACCCGGCCTCCGGGCCACCGTCCGATTTGTCTAACGAACTATTGCCGTCTGAGGAAACGCTCGATAGCGGCGTGATCGCCGTAAAGGGCAAGGTAATAGTCGTTCTCGATTTTCTTCATGATGATTCGTTTATCCAAACCGGCACGGATCTCAAACTTGTCCCAGGCAAGCTTCTTGAAACCCAAACCCTCCATCTTTTCGCCCGTCCGAACAAAGTGCTCAAACGAAACGAGTGCCTTTTCAGCGGCCCTGGCCTCCCTTCCGCTGAGTCTCCGGAGTTGCTTCAAAAAGGAAGGGAGATAAAAAATTTGACTCACGATCCCTTGAAAATCCGGCGGATTTCGTTCTCACCCTCAATTCTCTTTGCATCACCCTTTTCCCGCTCGACGAGGCGGTCTAGTCCTTCAAGAGCTTTTTGAGAGTAGATCGGTTCCGGAGTGATCGGGACGAGCTGAATGGTGTTGTCGGGACGCACGATCACTTGGACATAGCGCTCGGGCCCGAAGTCGACAGCCTCCGCGACCTCCTTGGGGATATTGATTTGGTTTTTTTGATTCACCCGAACAATATTCATGGGCCTCACCTCCACGGAAATATAGCATGAGTATATGATAAATGCAAATAGTGATTAATTACTTTTTGAACTTCAAGTACCGATCCTTAAAGCCCGAACTTTTTTTTGGCCACAACCTTATCTTGTCTGAGGAGTGGGACCGACTCTTGGCAACGTCCCGCTCTGCTTAAGCGATTCCCTCGCCCTGCTCGAAGCAGTTTCCGTCTCCGCGTAATCCCACTTTTCCCGCGGATTGTGGTAAATTGACGCCGGGATGAATTCTTTTCAAGGAAGTTACGAGGATTTCCTTAGAACTCCTTCGCGAAAACAGTGGAAGCGGATTGGGCTCCGGCGCCGGGCGGGGGTCGTGGCGCCGCTTTTCTCACTCTATTCCCATCGAAGTGTGGGAATCGGCGAGCTGCCGGACTTAAAACTCCTCATCGATTGGTGCGAGGCGGCCGGCCTCACCATTCTCCAGCTCCTTCCCATGAATGACGTCGGCTTCGATTTTTCTCCCTACGATGCCCAGAGCACCTTTGCCCTGGAGCCGATGTATCTTTCCATCGAAGATCTCGCCCGTGCCGATCTTCGTCCGTTCGACGCCGAGATTTCTCGGCTCAAAAAAACTTTTCCGGCGGGGAAACCGTGGGTGGATTACGGAATCAAGAAGGCAAAGTTAGATCTCCTCTGGAAGATCTTCCAAGGGTCGGAGCGTCGGGCCTCTTCCCTTCAAACGTTTGCCCGCCGAAATTCGTTTTGGCTTGAGGATTATGCGCTTTACAAGGTGCTCAAAGAGAAACATGACGAGCAGGCTTGGTGGGAGTGGCCGGCGGAATTCAGGGACCGGAATGGGGAGGCGCTTGACCGATTCAAACGAGAGAACCAGGAGCGGATTGAATTTTACCACTGGCTTCAGGTTC
>CAYJTI010000170.1:0-3063 GCA_964373135.1 uncultured bacterium
GTCATCATAAGTCAAAACTTGAGTTCTGCAAATTTTCAGAATCTCCCTTCTCCCCCTTGGGGGTGTCCCCCCAAAGGTGCCAGGCACCTTTCAGGTGCCTGTCCCCCTTTTTCTCTGACTTAATTTCCTTTCCAAAATTTCATTCACCAACTTTGGATTCGCCTTCCCTTGCGTCTCCTTCATCACCTGTCCCACGAGAAATCCAGCGGCTTCCTTTTTTCCCTTCCGGAAATCCCCGACGACTTTCGGATTCGCCTGGAGGACTTTCTCGACAAGCGCTTCAATCCGTTTCACGTCGGTGACTTGAACCAGCCCCTTTTCCCTGACAATCGCCTCCGCCGATTTTCCCGTGGCGAGCATTTCCGGCAGAATCTCCTTCGCCATTTTTCCGCTGACGGTGTTATTTTCAATCAAGCGGATGAGCCCGGCAAGCTCTTTCGCCGTCACCCGGCATTCTTGAATCGTGACGCCCGCCTCGTTCAAGCGGCCCAAAAGTTCGCTCTGAATCCAGTTACTCGCAACTTTCGGGCTCGTCCCTTCCTTCACGCACGACTCGAAATAGGCGGCAATCCACTTGTCCTCGACCAGGCGGGCAGCGTCCACCTCGGAAAGCCCGTAATCTTTCAGGAACCGGAGGGTGCGCTCCTGAGGCAATTCGGGCAGGGTCTTTCGAATCGCCTCGACTTCGGCCCTTGAAATCGTGAAGGGGACAAGGTCGGGCTCGGGAAAATAACGGTAATCGTGGGCATATTCCTTGGAACGCATCGAGAAGGTTCCGCCCTTTCCCTCATTCCAGAGACGGGTCTCTTGGACAAGTCTCTCTCCTTCTCCTAACACGCCGATTTGCCGGCGGATTTCAAACTCGAGGGCCTTCGCCACCGCCCGAAAGGAATTCATATTTTTAATTTCCACCTTGGTGCCGAGCCTTTGCCCGCCCTTTGGCCGGACAGAGATATTGGCGTCCGAGCGGAGGCTCCCCTTTTCCATATCACAGTCGCTCACGTCGAGATATTGAAGGATGGCCTTGAGGGTCGTGAGGTATTGGTAAGCTTCTTCCGTCGAAGCAATTTCAGGCTCGGAGACGATTTCCAGCAACGGGACGCCGGCCCGGTTGTAATCGACGAGGCTCCCTTCTTTCACTCCCTCGTGAATCAATTTTCCGGCGTCTTCTTCGAGGTGGGCCCGGGTGATTCCGATTCTCTTCGGGCCGGCCCCGGTTTCAATCACGAGCCATCCCTTCGAATTGACCGGCATCTCGTATTGAGAAATCTGGTAGGCCTTGGGAAGGTCGGGATAAAAGTAATTTTTGCGGTCGAATTTGAGCCGCCCCGCCACTTCGCAATTCAGGGCGAGGCCGACCTTGACCGCCATTCGAAGCACTTCGCGATTGAGCACGGGAAGCGAACCGGGAAGCCCGAGACAGACGGGACAGGTGTTTCGATTCGGCTCCGCCCCAAACTCGGCCGGGCAGGGGCAGAAAAGTTTGGAACGGCTCTTCAGCTGGACGTGGACCTCGAGCCCGATGACGGGTTCGTAGTTTACGTATTCGGTACCGGTTCTGGAGGGGACACCTTTCATGGCCGCTTTCCCAAAAGTGTCCCCTCCAGAACCGGTACCGCCGTTGGCTTCCGCTTGAACCATTCGGTCTCCTGCTCGTAGGCGGAGGCGGCCTGGAAGATGGTCTCCTCGGCAAAGGGAGGGGCAATGAGCTGCATTCCAATCGGAAGGCCCGATTTGGTGAAGCCGCACGGCAAGGCCATGGCCGGGACGCCGGCCAAGTTCACGGAGATGGTGAAAATATCGGAGAGATACATCGTGAGCGGGTCGGTCAACTTTTCTCCCAGTTTAAAAGGAGGCGTGGGAGAAACCGGTGTCAGTAAAAGGTCGACCTCTTTGAAGGCCTTCCGAAAATCTTCCCGAATCAACGTCCGGACCTTCTGCCCCTTCCGGTAATAGGCCTCGTAGTAGCCGGCCGAGAGGACAAAGGTGCCGAGGAGAATCCGCCGCTTCGCCTCCTGGCCGAACCCAAGGTCACGGGTTTCAAAATACAGGTCGCGAAGCGTTCCATTTGGGGCGTGAAAGCCGTACTGGACGCCGTCGTAACGGCCGAGGTTGGAGCTCGCCTCGGCCACCGCCACAATGTAATAAACCGCAACGGAGTGACCCGTGTGAGGAAGAGTGACCTCCTTCGTCGTCGCGCCGAGTCGTTCGTAAATCTTCCCCGCCTCCCGCACCCCCTTCTCCACCTCCGGGTCCATTCCCTTCACGAAATATTCCTTGGGGAGCCCAATCCGGACTCCTTTCACTCCCCGCTTCAGGGCCTCGGTGTAATCCGGAACCGGGAGATTGGCGGACGTGGAATCGCGTTCGTCGTGGCCGGCGATGATATTCATCAAAATGGCCGAGTCCTCGACCGTCTTGGTGAGGGGGCCGATTTGGTCAAAGCTCGAGCCAAAGGCGACCAGGCCGTAACGGGAAACCCGGCCGTAGGTCGGCTTGAGCCCGACGACGCCGCAAAAGGCGGCCGGCAATCGAATCGAGCCGCCGGTGTCGGTCCCGAGTGCCGCAATCGCCTCTTCGGCCGCGACCGCTGCGGCTGAGCCGCCGCTTGAGCCGCCAGGAACTCGCGTCAGGTCCCACGGATTTTTCGTCGGGCCAAAGGCGGAGGTTTCCGTCGAAGAGCCAAAGGCAAATTCATCCATATTACATTTCCCAAGAAGCGTGGCGCCGGCATGCCGGAGTTTTTCAATCACCGTGGCGTCGTAGGGAGGGACGTAGCCTTTCAAAATTTTCGAGGCGCAGGTCGTTTCCCAGCCGCGGGTCGAGAGGTTATCCTTAATTGAAATCGGGACGCCGTGAAGCGGGCCCTCCGGGCCGCCCCGCTCGATTCGCTTCGGGTCAAAATGAATGTAGGCGTTGAGCGAGGGGTCCACGGCCTGGATGCGCTTCGTGAGCCGGTCGATGATTTTCTCGGGGCCTTCCCGGCGGGCCTCGTCAATCGCTTGCTTAAGCATCGTAAAAGAAAAGGTGCCAGGAACCTGAAAGGTGCCTGGCACCTTTAGG
>CAYJTI010000171.1:0-3010 GCA_964373135.1 uncultured bacterium
CTTTCGTTGACGTCCACTTCGGATTCGATTTCCACAAACCGGAATCCCTTGGAGCCGTATTTCTTGCGGATCGCCTCCACCCCTTCCTTGAGGATCTTCTCATCCAGAATCTGGCCTTCCAGAATTTTGATTTCCTTGCGAAGGTCCTTTTCGTCAAAGGTGGCGAACCCATCAATCACGATCTGACGGACAATCGGTTTCTCGTCAACCGTCACCACCAACTTGAAACCCTTGGGCTCTTCTTCCACCTCAATCCGGATGTCCCGGAAGTAGCCGGTCCCGTAAAGCCGCTTGAGGTCCTCATTCACCATTTCGCGGACGAGACGCCCCCCTTTTCTGAGCCTCATTTGGTTTAAGATCACGCCCGTGCTGATAATTTGATTCCCCCGCACCACAATGTCGACGATTTCATTAGGCCGCTCTTCGGGCGCTGACGGGGACGGGGCGGTGGTCTCGGCGGTCTTATCAGCCTGGAGCGCCGAAGGGGCCAGGGAAAGAAGGAGACCGAACACCACCACCGCACCGAATCGAAAACAAGAGTTCACGATCGAGGAGGTTTTCAAAAGGTTTCTTCTTCCCGATGAAATTCCAGATTGTCAAAACGGGTCCACTCCTTCAAAAAGACAAGCTCAAGCGTTCCCGTGGGGCCGTTCCTCTGCTTGGCTATAATCGCCTCCGCCTTGTTTCGGTTCTCTTCGGTCGGGTGGTAATACTCCTCTCGAAATAGGAAGACGACCACATCGGCGTCCTGCTCAATCGCCCCCGATTCCCGGAGATCGGAGAGCTGGGGACGGTTTCCCGTCCGCGATTCCACCGCCCGTGAGAGCTGGCTCACGGCAATCACCGGGAGGCGGAGCTCCCGGGCCAAGGCCTTGAGGGAACGGGAAATTTCTGAAATTTCCTGCTGCCGGTTCTCGGAACGGGCGAACCCCTGCATCAACTGCAAATAATCGACGACCACGAGTTCAATATTAAACTGGGCCTTGAGACGCCTCGCCTTCGCACGCAATTCAAGGGCCGTCAAGGTCGGCGAATCGTCAATGTAGATTGGCGCCTCCGAGAGCGTGCCGGCCGCCGCCGTCAGTTTCGGCCAATCCTGATGGGAAAGGTAACCCGTCCGAACACTTTGAGCATTCACTCGGGCGTGTGAGCAAAGCATTCGTTGGACCAGCTGCTCTTTTGACATTTCGAGTGAGAAAAAGGCAATCGGCTTTTTGAGGTGGATCCCCACGTGCTCACAGACGCAGGAGACAAAGGCAGACTTTCCCATCGACGGCCGTCCCGCCACGATGATCAAATCGGAAGACTGGAGCCCCGCGGTCTTGATGTCAAATTCCTTGAACCCCGTGGCGAGCCCCGTAACATGCTCCTTCCGCTGATAAAGCTGATCGATCGTCTCAATGGACCGCCGAATCACATCCTTGAGCGAAACAAATTTTCCTTCAAATTGATGCTGGCTGATCTCAAAGATCATTTGTTCCGCCCGGTCCACCAGGCTGTTCACTTCACTTTCGGGCTCATAGGTTTCTTGAAGGATTTGATTCGCCGCCGTGATGAGGCTTCGAAGAAGCGCCTTTTCTTTGACGATCTGAGCATAGTGTTCAACATTCACGGCGGTGGGGACGAGGGCCGTGAGCTGAGCGAGGTAACTGGCGCCGCCGACCTCTTCCAGCTCGCGCCGCTTCCGAAGTTCCTCGGACACGGTCACAATGTCCACGGCCTGATTCTTCTCAAAAAGTGACTGCGCCGCCAGAAAAATTTTCTGATGGGGGTCGTCGTAAAAGTAGAAAGGCTTCAGGATCTCAATGGCGCGGACGAGGGCGGATTCTTCAAACAGCATCGCGCCGAGGACGCACATCTCCGCCTCTCGGCTTTGCGGAGGAATCTTCTCTAAGTGACTGAGGCTTGCTTCTGGGCTTGCCATTCCGAACGGAAAAAGATCCGTATGATTAAGATTTCTTTGTTTCTTTTTTGACGACTTCGACGGTGACCGCCGCCTTGATGCCGGCCCCGACCTCCACCGTCACCGAATGGGTTCCAAGACTTCGAATCGGCTCCGCCGCCTGAATCTGCCTCTTGTCGAGCGAAATTCCCTCTCGGGCAATCGCCTCCGCGAGGTCCTGCGAGGTGATGGCCCCAAAAAGCTTCTCCTTCTCGCCGGCGGGGGCCTCCAGGCGAAGGCGAAGTTTTCCGAGCTCCTCCGCCAGCTTTTCGGCCTCTAGCCGCTCCCGCGAGGACCGGTCGGCCGCGCGTTTCTTTTCCCTCTCCATCAAGGCTCGATTTTGAGGAGTGGCGGGCAGTGCGAGGCCGCGCGGGAGAAGATAATTTCTCCCGTAGCCCGGTCGGACGATGGCGAGTTCACCCCGCCTCCCTAATTTTTCGATGTCCTTGAGTAAAATAATTTCCATCGGATTACTCCGCCTGGAAGGGGAGCAGCGCCGTGTGACGCGCTCACCGAATCGCCCGCCCCAGCGCCCGTTGCTGCTTCGCGCAGAGGCCCGTGATCCGCCTCGGGATGATCTTCCCCTTTTCCGTGAGGAATTTGCTCAGCCGTTCCACGTCTTTGTAATCCACGACCAGGAGCCGCTCCGTGCAAAAACGGCAGATCTTCTTTCTATAGAAACGGGGGCGGTCACGATCGCGGTCGCGGTCACGATCCCGCCCGGTTGCGGAACTTTCAGCGTGGGAAGGGTAAGGGTAGGCCGCCACGGGAATTAAAAGGGGACTTCCTCATCGGGTGAAAGTTCTTCTTTGGAAATTTCGATCGGCGCCGATTTTTTCGCGGGCGGCTCGTGGGATTCCTCCACGATCGGCTCTTCGGGCAGCGGAATTGATTCGGCCTCGGCCTCCCGAGATGGCCGGCCGAGGAACTGAACATTGTTTGCAACTACTTCCAAGGATGAGCGCTTCGTCCCGTCCTGCGCCTCCCACGACCGGCTCTGGAGCCGGCCCTCCACAAAAACGGGACTTCCTTTTCGCAGGTATTCGTTACAGACTTCGGCGCGCCGGG
>CAYJTI010000172.1:0-3008 GCA_964373135.1 uncultured bacterium
TTCCGATCTGGCTCGAATTCCCTTTCCTTCGCGTCTCGAATGGGAACTCGTCAAAAGATAAGGAAGAGTTTATGGAAAAGAAAAATGGCCAGCTTTATGTGATTGGAATCGGCCCGGGCGCCGAAGAGCACCTCACGCCCCGAGCGCTCGAAGCAATTTCTAAAGCTGACCTCGTCGTCGGTTACAGCACTTATATCAAACTCGTTTCTTACCTCTTGGAAGGAAAAGAGATTGTTAAAACGGGAATGACAGAAGAAATCGGCCGGGCACGCGCTGCTGTGGAACGGGCGAAGGCGGGCGAGAACGTGGCTTTGATTTCCTCCGGAGATGCCGGCGTCTACGGAATGGCGGGACTCGTGTTTGAAGTCCTCAAAGAAATGAATTGGAAAAGGGGAGACGCGCCCGAACTTCATATCATTCCAGGAATGACGGCCTTGAATTCCTGCGCCTCTCTTTTGGGGGCGCCCCTCGTCCACGATTTTTGTTCAATTTCTCTTTCTGACCTTCTCACGCCGTGGCCTGTGATTGAACAGAGAATCGAGGCGGCGGCCCGAGCGGACTTCATCATCGGTCTCTACAATCCAAAAAGCGGCCGGCGCACCCAGCAAATTGTCAGGGCCCAAGAAATTATCCGTCAGTACCACAAACCTGAGACTCCGGTGGGGCTTGTGAAAAGTGCCTACCGCGATTTCCAGAAGGTGATTCTCACGGATCTGACTCATTTTCTCGATTATGAAATCGGAATGCTGACCACCGTCATTGTGGGGAACAGCCACACCTTTGTTTATGAAGGCTATATGGTGACTCCTCGGGGTTACACGAACAAGTACACGTGGGCCGGAGAAGCCCACTCGGGTCAAAGACCCGGTCAATCCCTCAGGCTGGATTTGGAGGGAAAACCGATTCGAGGAGTTCCCCTAGAAAGCAATGTCTGAGACAGCCACGAAGCTGATTTCTAAAGTGACACGACTCGGCGGTGCGATTCTCGCGGAAACAAAGGGAGAATATTTCCTTGTGGGCGAGCTGAAGGAGCCCTGTGAATTTGAGGAATACGGATTTGAAAAACCTTCCGAGTCAGACCCCGAACACCTTTTGAAATTCAGAAGGCTTAAACAGTTTCGAGAAATTACAATCCATTCCGAATATTTGGAGATGGAGATCCAAGGGGAAGCCCTCGCCGAACTTTTGTTTAAGCGTTTTGTCATTGGCCGCAATCATTCCGTGAGTGAACGCCTCTGGAGAGTCGTGACGGTGGGGAAGAAGGCCAAGGGCGTCACCGATGCAAGGTGGCTGGAACAAATGCCCGACGAGGTCTGGGAGATTGTGCGAGAGAATATTTTGAAGTGCCTCTGATGCTATGAAAGTTTATATCGTTGGTGCCGGGCCTGGAGATCCTGATTTACTCACCCTTCGGGGAGCTAGAATTATTGAGCAATGCCCGATTGTCTTTTACACAGGTTCTCTTGTTCCGCCGGAGGTGATTGGCCGGGCTCGCCCGGATGCCCGCGTGTTCGATTCCTCAGGAATGGATTTGAATGAGATTGTGGAAATCTTGAAAGAGGCGCACGAGAAGGACCAAGATGTGGCGCGGGTCCACACGGGAGATCCCTCCATTTTTGGCTCTACGGCTGAGCAAATCCGGAAAATGGAAGAACTGGGGATTCCCTACGAAATTGTCCCGGGTGTTTCCTCCTTCACTGCCGCCGCCGCCCTTTTGGGAAAGGAACTGACACTCCCTGAACTTTCTCAAACCGTTATCATTACCCGGGCGGAAGGGAGGACGCCGATGCCCGAACGGGAAAAATTATCGGACTTGGCCCAGCACCGTGCGACCCTCGTTCTTTTTTTAAGCATCACGCTCATCCGTGAGGTCGTGGAAGATTTGATTCCTCATTACGGGGAAGATTGTCCGGTGGCGGTCATTCAGAAGGCCACGTGGCCGGATCAAAAGGCGGTTCTCGGAACCCTCAAAGATATTACCGAGAAGGTCCGGCAGGAAAAAATCACCTCGACCGCCCTCATCCTGGTGGGTCCCATCCTCACCTCTCGAGATTTCGCCAACTCCCGTCTTTACGCTCCGGAATTCACCCACAGTTTCCGGAGGGGCAAAGGCCCACCGATTTCATTTGACAACGGTTCCAAGAGCTGATAGAGTCTCGCCGTTTAACAGGTTGAATTAGACCGCCAGGTTAGTCCGTTCGCATTCGGTCCTTAGTTAACATTGAGAAGCCGCTTCAGCGACGCGACCAGCTGAAGCGGCTTTTCTGTTGATTAAGGAGGCAATATGCCAAAGAAACTTTACGTTGGAAACCTGAGCTTTCAGGCGACCGCGGAAGAAGTCCAAGCGCTCTTCGCCGGTTTTGGCGAAGTTCAGAATGTAAGCCTGGTGACGGACCGTTATTCGGGACGTTCCCGAGGCTTTGCTTTTGTCGAGATGACTTCCGAGGAATCGGCCAACAAGGCCCGCGAGGCCTTGAATGGCAAGCCCTTCCAAGAGAGAAATCTCACCGTGGATTGGGCCCGCCCGGAAAGTCAGGGAGCAGGCGGCGGCGGTCGCCGGGATCGAGATTCATCCCAGCGAAAGCCTTTTCGCCGCTATTAAGATTAAGCAAACACTTGATCTTTAAAGGGGGCGGGGGAAGTTTTTGATCCTTTCCCCGCCTTTCCTTCCTGCCTGCCGGCAGGCAGGTTTGAAGCGGATGGACGGATTCCGAAAAGCAGCTCATCTCTTTGAATACGCCCTGATCCGTCTGGCAGGATTTCTCCTCAATCTCCTTCCTTTCTCTCTCACCCTGCGCTTCGCCCGTCCCGTTGGAATCCTCTTATTCTGGGTCTTAAGACGGTCGCGCCGGACGGCCTTGGACAACCTCAAACAGGCCTACGGCTCCGAGAAGTCCGATTCTGAAATTCGAAAGATTGCCCAGGAATCCTTTGTCCGCCTCGCGGAATTCGGGGCGGAATGGCTCCGGATGACCCAGATTGCGAGAGATCCCATGCGATACCTCGCA
>CAYJTI010000173.1:0-2993 GCA_964373135.1 uncultured bacterium
CTAACCCGTATCTGCCTAATTGTGGAAAATATTAATAAACGACTCTGCCTTGAGCGAGGCGCCTCCCACCAAGGCGCCGTCGACATTCGGTTTTTGCATCAGGGCGCCCATATTGTCTGGCCGTACACTCCCTCCGTAAATAATGAGAACTCTCGCGGCTGCCTCTTCGCCATATTTTTCGTGCAACAGTCTCCGAATGTAGGAATGCATCTGCTCCGCCTGTTCCGGCGTGGCCGTCCGACCGGTCCCAATGGCCCACACCGGTTCGTAAGCAATCACCGTCCGCTGAATCTCTTCCGGCCCGAGATCTTTGAGCGAACCGTCAAACTGACTCTTCACCACCTCAAAGGCCTTCCGAGCTTCCCTTTCTTCCAACGTCTCCCCAATGCAGACGATCGGGACCAGACTGAACTTAATCGCTGCCTTCACTTTACGATTCACGAACTCGTCCGTTTCGTGAAAATGCATCCGCCGTTCCGAATGGCCAAGGATGACAAACCGGCAGCCGACTTCCTTCAACATTAAAGGAGAAATCTCCCCCGTAAACGCTCCCTCAGTTTCCGGATGCATGTCTTGAGCGCCCAGTTCAAGTCGGCTTTCTCTCAACGCCCGACCCACCGCCGCCAAGGCCGTGAATGCCGGGCAAATGGCGACCTCGCATTCGGTTGCCTTGTGGATTCCTGCTTTGATGCTTGCGACCACAGAGAGGGCCTCCGAGATCGACTTGTTCATTTTCCAGTTTGCGGCAATCAAGGGACGTTTCATCGGATTGCGGGCTCTCTCATCAAAGCGGCGATTCCCGGTAACGCTTTGCCCTCCAAATATTCGAGCGAAGCTCCTCCTCCCGTCGAAACATGGGCCATCTTTTCAGCCAAACCAAATTGTTGAATCGCAGCGGCGGTCTCTCCTCCGCCGATGATTGAAGTTGCCCGAAGCGTGGCCACAAACTCCGCGACGCGCCGGCTTCCCTCGTCAAACGGGGGAATTTCGGCCACTCCAAGCGGGCCATTCCACAAAATCGTCCTGGCTTTTGAAAGAACTCTCTTGAACTCCTGAACCGTTTTCGAGCCGACATCCAGCCCCATCCAGCCGTCGGGGATGTCTCTCTCGACCGTTTTCGTCGGGACGTTACGTTCTAATTTCTGAGCAATCACGTGGTCCACTGGGAGTAAAACGGATACTTGTTTTGCTTTCGCTTGGTCCAAAATTTGTCTCGCCATCGGCTCACTTCCTGCTTCACATTTCGAGTTCCCCGTCGACCACCCCTTCACCCGGCAGAAGGGATAGGCCATCGCGCCCCCCATGAGGAGGGCGTCCGCCCTGTCCAAAAGGTTCCCAACGATCTTAATTTTATCAGAAACCTTGGCCCCTCCCAAAACCACCACAAAAGGCCGCTCGACCTGTCTCAGAACCTTGTCAAAGGATTCCACCTCTTTGGCCAAGAGGAAGCCGGCCGCACTCGGAAGAAAATGGGTAATGGCCTCGGTCGAAGCGTGGGCCCGGTGGGCGGCGCCGAAGGCATCATTGACATAAAGATCGGCAAGCCGGGCGAGAGACTGAGCAAATTCGGGCTCATTCTTTTCCTCTTCAGCGTGGAAACGGAGATTTTCCAAGAGCGCGACCTCGCCTCCTTTGAGGCTCCGGATTCTAGCCTCAATTTCCGTCCCCTGACAATCCTCGAGAAATTGGACTGGCCGATTGACGAGCTTCGACAGGTGTTCCGCCACCGGGCGAAGGCTATACTTTAGATTTCTAACCCCCTCGGGTCGGCCCAAATGTGACATCAAAACTACCTTGGCTCCCTTCGAAACGGCGTGACGAATCGTCGGCAGGGATTTTTTAATCCGGGAATCGTCCGTAATTTTTCCTGCCGCATCCATTGGGACGTTGAAATCGACGCGGATTAATACCCTTTTTCCCGTCAATTCAAGGAGTTCCAGCGTTTTAAGCGACATAGACCGGTTATTATAGACATTCCTCTCCCCCTGCCAAAGTTAAATTCGAGATGAGATACGGGTGACCTCTCCCGAGAAACTAGGCCACCCGAAGGTTGAAAAGTTTGAATGAAGCAACAAAAAGAACCACGGCCAGAATTCGCCTAAGCCACGGCGATGAGAAATGGTTCGCGCCGAGATGAGAGCCGAGGATGCCGCCAAGGAATACGGTCGCGACCATTCCGATGACGAGACTTGAGCAGTCAAATTTGAATGGATACCTGAACGCCCGCCCTAAAAGTCCGGCAAATGAATTGACGAGGATAAAAAAAGCGGAAGTCGCCGCCGTCCTCTTAGGCTCCGCCCAACGGAAAAAGATTAGAATCGGACTCAAAAAAATTCCCCCACCTACCCCTGCGATTCCTGAAAGAACCCCAATCAGACCCCTAGAGGCATCGAAAGTAACCGCAACGGGCGGTAGGAAATCGGCGCTATGCGGGGCTCAATATCAATGAGTAAGCGAAAACCAGCCAAGAGAAGGACCCCCCCAGCCGGAGAGAATAAAACGAAGGAGAAACTTTAATCAACCCGCCGAGAAAAGCCGCTGGCAGGGACATCAACACAAAGGGCCAAGCAAAGTGCCACGAGAAATGGCGCGCTCTCCAAAAGGCCCGAAAGGCGGTTCCGGAGACGAGGAGATTTAGCGAGAGCGCGCTGGCGGACGGAGGCTCCTTCGGAAAAGAATACAAGGCGAGAAGCGCTAAGTAACCGGAAGCCCCTCCGTGGCCGACGGAAGAATAAACGAGGGCGAGGAGTGGAATAAAGAGTGAGGGTGAGCTCTCCATTCTTCCTTTCTCGCTTTGTGACAGTCGGTCACAGCCCCTTGGAGAAGCTCTACGGCATGAATCAATACCGGTTTTAAAATTTCAAAAGAGTCAAAGATCGCCTCGGGACTTCCCGGCAAATTGACAATCAGGGTTTTCCCTCGAATCCCGGCAACCATCCGGGAGAGCATTGCGAATCTCGTATGTTTGAGACTCGCCTGCCGAATCGCCTCAG
>CAYJTI010000174.1:0-2986 GCA_964373135.1 uncultured bacterium
CCCCCTCACCCTTAACCCTCTCCCCCAGAGGGAGAGAGGGGAGGGTGAGGGGGCCAAAACAGGGTACGAATTTATCGAACAAGGTACTAAATCTGCGATGATGAGAGGGGAATCTTCATTTCGCGGTTTATTCAAAGTCCTTTTCTTTACCCTGATAGTATCCCTTTTCCTGACGCTCGGTGCGGATTATGAGCTTCAAGTTTTGGTCCGGATGGGGGCGGCGGGGATTCTCATTGGTTACGTCCTCTTCTTCTCCCGGGACGAAATCCGCCCCCTGGCGGGCACCCGGACATATATCTTTGCGCTTTTCTTTTTGGGATTCGAACTCCTTCGCGTCCTCCTGCCGGCCGCACTTGGGCGTTTCGGGTTGCGAGACGTCTCTCTCGCTCCGAATTATGTCGCCTCTCTTCAGCACTGGCTGATTTTTTTCGGTCTCTTTGCGGCGGGGTTTTCATTCCTTCGGGGGAAGGAGGAGACAAAACGGTTCTTGTGGGTGCTGGCTTGGAGTGGATTTATTTTGGCACTTGTCGGCCTGCCGCCGCTTCTCGTTTCAGGAACCCCCGGTTATCCCATGGGAGCGGAGAGGCGCGCCTTTTTCCCTCCCGAATTTTATTTTGCCCCCTTCATTGAGAAATATCTGCTCGGGACTTTTGCCCACGTCAACTGGACAGGGGATGTCATTGCCTTGGCTTTTTTCCCCTCGTTGAGCCTTTTTCTCCACGGCGTTCTCCGCGCTGGTGAGAAGGGAACCCACCGGCTTCACCGGGTGGGCACGGCTCTTTCCTCGGTTTTGACCCCGGCCGCTTTTGTGGGGGTCATGGCCGCAGCAATCCTGGGATTCCGTTCCCGGGGCACGATCGTTTGTTTCTCAGGCGTCCTTCTCGTATTCCTCGCCGCCGTCTTCTTTAAAATTCGGTCACGAATGATTGGCTTCGCCTTGGCCGGGGCGATTCTCCTCCTCACGCTTTTTTCATTCTGGGGGACGGATATCCAGGGGACCTGGAAGGAGCTTCAGACCGTCGCCGGAGAAGTTGACTCCACGAAGCCGTCAAGCCTCTCTGGGAATCGGGAGGGGATGAAGAGGGCCTGGGTGATTTACCGGTCGCATCCGGTGTGGGGAGTCGGCAAGTATGGCTATTCAAAATTTTCTGAAGCGGCGGCAACTCCGGGAACGGAGGGTTACGTCATGTTAAGGATGAGGGCGCTCGGTCACTACTCCCAGGTATTGGCCGAGGAGGGTCTCGGGGCCTTTTTCTATTTTCTCTTTCTCCTCGCCTGGTTCTGGGAATCCGTGCGGGGGTTGTTTCGATTGAAAAGCCGCTTTCAATTCCTTGCGGGGTGGGCCCTCGCGGCCGGGGTCACCTCGGTCCTGGTCCATGCCGTCATCAATCAATTGATGGAACAGTTTTCCATTGCGATGCTCGTGGCCCCGTTGATGGGGGCCTCGCTCGGACTGGTTTCCCGCGACCTTGAAGATCGCTAAGCGGATTCCATTTCTTCTTTTGGCTCTCGCCGTTCTCGTTTCGGGATGCGCTCGGTTTGTGAAAGAACGACCTTCTCGCTTCGAAGGAAGCGTCATCGAAGGGAAATTTCAAGCGATTCCGTATCATCTTCTTACATTTCCGGCGGCTGGAGCCGGTCAACGATTCCCGCTGATCTTGTCGTTTCACGGACGGGGGGATTCCCCGGCGGAATCGATGGAAGTCTGGAAGAAGACGGCCCAAGAGCGGGGCGTCATGCTTTTACTTCCCGCTTATGAAGAAGCGGGGGACCTGGAACCGTTTTACGAACTAGCCGATTTCATCACCGAGAAGTATCCCGTAGAGGCAAAAAGAAGATTCCTCGCAGGAATTTCGGCAGGGGCTCTTTATGCACGCTGGACGCTTTTCGCGAGACCTACATTCTGGAGAGGGGCCATTTTTATCGCCGGGCCGAGCGTTGAGAATTGGCCCGAGACGGCCGATTTGCGCGGGGTCCCGCCGATTCTCTTTGTCCACGGTGAAAAAGACCCGCAGGGAAAAGTCGCAGGAATCGTCAAATACGTCAGGGCCCTCAAGCAAAGAGGGGTGAAGGCCCGCCTATTGAAATATCCCAGCGCCGGCCACGAGCACCGGCCCGAGTGGAACCCGGAAATCTTCGACTGGCTCGAACAGACTTAGGTACCGGTTCCGGCGAACCGGTTCTCCCGGGGACAGTTTTGTCAATCTTTGTGGAGAATTTTAAGGAGACGGGCGGTCGAATAAACGGGAATGGACAGCTTTTCAAAGTCCCGATCGTTTGACCAGATGGGAATACTTTCCTTGAGGGCCAGCGCCGCCAGGTAGATATCATCCGGGTCCCGGCCTTTCAATAGTTCCTTGGCGTGGGGAAGGTGGGTTTTGTAATATTTTTCCGAAAAGACGTCGAGGGGAAGCATCTTAAACTGCCAGAGCAAGCGTTTCTCGTTCAATCCATATTTGGAGGCGAGCCTTGGAAGGTATTCTTCCACTTCCTGAAGATTAAACGGGGTGGTGAGGAATGCCATTTCGGGCTGGATAAAAATCTGGAGGGCGGCCTTGCCGATGACGGCGGAGAGAATGACATTACTGTCGGCGGCGACTCTTTTTAAATTCTCGGAAATCATCCAAAATCTCCTTCTCCTGAATTCTCTTCCCGCTGAGCTCAGCCGCAATGCGGCTGCCGAGCGTTGCCAGAAACTCCCTCTTTAAATCGATTGGAATATCTTCAGTTTGTGTCAAGGGGAGGAAGCAGCCGACCATGCGGCCGCTTTTGGTGACAATGACCATCTCCCCCTTCCGGGTGAACGTGGAAAGTCCTGTCCGAAAATCGCGGATCGATGCGAGCTTCATCGCTTCTCACCTCCTTGTACGTGCCGAGAAAAGGGTACCATCATAGTATTACTGTGTCAAGAATTGTGTACACAGGGCGGTTCCGGCGAACCGGTTCTCCCGGGGACAGTTTTGTGGGCACCGTGCCCGGCACCGAG
>CAYJTI010000175.1:0-2953 GCA_964373135.1 uncultured bacterium
AAGGCTTCGCCTAAAGGCGAGGGATATCCGGCCCCGACCAGAATATGGAATTATAGCCTCTTTTCTTGCTTCGTTTGAAGAAATTTGCTAGGGTTTCCAGTATGAAAGTTCCGCGTCATTCATTAATCCCTATCGGGTTTTTCCTTCTCCTCCTCACGCTGGAGCCCCTCCGGCAGTTTTGGGCGGCCTGGCTTGCCTTTGTCCCTCTCTTCCTTTTCATTCAATCCGGACCCCGGTTTGGACGTGACGCGTCCTTAGGTTACGGCGTCGGTTTAATCTACTGCGGCCTTGCTCTCTACTGGATTGCGCTTTATGAACTCAGAATTTTCTTTCTCGTCGTTCCCCTTGTGGCCCTCCCCTGGATTCCCCTCTTTGGGGCCGTGACCCTTACGGCTTCACTCGTGAAGGGGAAAAACTTCATTCGGGTTCTTCTCGGGATTTTGATTCCTCCCCTCGTCTGGGTTTCTTTTTTTCCTCTCCTGGCTCTCACCGCATTCGGAACGCTTCCACTGGAGCTTCCTTTCTACCCGCCGCTTCTTCTTCTTCAGCTCGCGGCCTTCGGTGGACTCGGGCCTCTCGTCTTTCTTATTCTGACGTTCAACACGGCGATGGCGGTCTTGATTCAAAGGAAAGATCGGGCAACGCTTTTAACGACTTTTCTCCTTCTCTTCATTCTGCTGGCGGCGGCTGGTTGGGGCTGGGTTCGGATTTCAAAGCCAAGCCCTGGAACCATTCCCGTGGCGCTCGTCCAAACCAATTTCCCGATCTCGACCGAATGGCGGAAGAAAAACACCGATCTCATTCTGAAAAAGTACGAATCCCTGGCAATGGAGGCCGCTGAGTCGAAGCCGGCGCTTATCTTCTTTCCGCAATACGGCCTCCCTTTCGACGCCTATCGTGAACCCGAATTTTTCACGAAGCTCGCCCAGAAGACAAACGCATTAATCTTCTTAGGAACTTACATTCCCCGGGAACCGGGCGGTTCCCTGGAAAAAGGGGCTCGATCCAACGTGGCCCTTGTCTTTTCGCCAACGGGTCTCATCGGGACTTACCAAGCGACGCTCGGTCCTCCCTTCCGGCGGACTGGCCAGATGTTTGGCAGTGAATACCCTGAAATCGACACGCCGGCGGGACGAGTCGGAATTCTTCTCTGCTATGAAGATGCGGTGCCCTCGGTGGCAAAAAAGTGGAAGGCCCGGGGGGTCGATTTTTTCGCGGCCCTTTCCAACACCGGGCATTTTATCGGCACCTCGGTGCCGCGTTATCATCTGATTCAGGACCAGCTTCGCGCCATTGAAATGGCCCGGCCCATGATTCGTGTCACGCCGAACGGCCATTCGGCGGTCATCGATTCAAAGGGACGTCTGCGAATCCGCTCGGGGCGCGACCGCGAGGAGATTCTTATCTCCCGGGTAGAGGCGTCCTCACCGCGCCCCCCATGAATAAATTTCTAAGCCGGAGGGTCGAGAATCATTGTGATGGCTAACTTTTTCCTGGCTCCTTTTCTCGCCCTTTTTAGCGTCGCATTTTACAAGCAGCGTCTCGTCACGCCGCTCCGGACAGGGTTTCTCTATCTCCTCTATCTGAGCTTTCTCCTGTCAATTTTCGCCACCGCTCGGATCCGTATCCAGCTCCTCCCCGTCGCGAACGAATTCGTCGACTGGCTTAGGCAAAGTCTGCCCGAAATCACCGTTACGGCTCAGGGAATTCAGACGAAAACTCAGGAACCGATTCTCCTCACCCATCCTCAGTGGGGCCCTCTCATCTATCTCGACCCCACCAAGGACGCGCCCCAATCGGGAGATTTCGAAAAGGCTTTGGTGACCTTGACCCGGCGGAAGGTTGCCTACCGTTCCCCGGAAGGGGGGGAGGTCAGAATCCAGGATCTTCTTCCCCAGGGGCCTCAAAGAGGCCAGCAGGACTTCTTGGTCACGGGGGAAGGAATCGCAAAATTGTGGCGGGGTCTTGCCCCGTGGCTCACGGCGATTTTTTTCGTGAGTTCCTTGGCGGCAATCTACCTTTGGAAACTGGCGGCCTCGCTCGGCTACAGTTTAGTGGCTCTGATTCTCAACCTTTTTCGGCGGGAAAAACTTTCTTACAAGGCATTGATTCATTTCTCGATCTACACGCTGACGCCCGTGGCGTTCCTTCAAATCATCGCCTCGCTCTTCCCCGCCTGGCCGATTCCCTTGAATTTCATCACGGCCCTGCTCGTCACGGGGATTTATCTTTCGCTCGCGATCTTCGCCACGCAATCACCCCGCCCCACCCAATAATCCGTGCCGAGAGGGGGAGTTGAACCCCCACAGCCTTTCGGCCACTAGACCCTGAATCTAGCGCGTCTGCCAGTTCCGCCATCTCGGCGAGAAAGCAAGGAAAAAGGAAGAAGGAAAAAGTAAAAATAGGGCTAACTCTTCCGCTTGGCCGTTAAAAGAATCGTGGAGAAAATCGTGAGCAACTCTCCAGTCTCTTTCTTCAGCTTCGGGTTTAGTGGGCACCTCAGCGACTCTTCTCTTTCGATGACGCGCAGCCAATAAAGGGTCTCGAGCGCCTCTTGGTAAGCAATGGATACCTTCGAAATAAAATCAGCCCGGCTCTGCGCTCCCTGCGCCTCGTGATAATTAGCACCGACTGCCGTCCCGGACCGAACGAACTGTCTACTCACCACCCGGCCGATGTCTGTCCCAGCCAATTCCCGACAAGTTCTGATGACAAGAACGGCGTAATCGATGTTGCGTTCTGACAAGTCCCATTTCTCCACGAGGAGCGGGTCGCTTTTCGATTCCCTTGGGCGCAGATCCATCTCTTCCCTCTCCTTCTTTTCCCTTCTTCCTTTTTCCTTCTTCCTTATTCCTTGTATTCCTGGGCGGTAGAGGATTCGAACCTCTGACCTCTGCGATGTGAGCGCAGCGCTCTAACCGGCTGAGCTAACCGCCCGGGAAAGCAATGAAAA
>CAYJTI010000176.1:0-2923 GCA_964373135.1 uncultured bacterium
CCGTGTTGCCAGAATGAAAATCTGGTGTCCTAGGCCAGGCTAGACGACGGGGACATGAATTGAGCCCGGAGTGATTCGAACACTCGACGTCTGCCTTAAAAGGGCAGTGCTCTACCAGGCTGAGCTACGGGCCCACACCGCCGAAATGAAGTCCGGCGGAGTTAAACTCCAGCTGAGAGCAAATCCTGTGGAATTGAACTCCAGACAGAGTTACCCCCCTTTGATTTCCTGCTCTTTTTTCGCCGCGGCCTGGTCGACCTCCCCAATGAAGCGGTCGGTCAGCTTCTGGACTTCCTTCTGGCCGTGATGCGATTCATCTTCCGAAATCCCCTTCGCCTTCTCGAGCCCCTTCATCGCCTCCACCGCCTCGTGACGGACGCTTCGAATGCTGACGCGGCCCTCCTCCGCAATCCGGCGAAGGACCTTCGCGAGCTCGACCCGCCTCTCTTCGGTCAACAGGGGGATTTGGAGCCGGATGACCTTCCCGTCATTCATCGGCGTGAGCCCTAAATCCGATTTCAAAATCGCCTTTTCGATCTCGCCCAGAATCGAAACGTCCCATGGCTGGATTTGAATCGTCCGCGGGTCGGGAATGCTCAAGGTGGCCAGACCCTTCAAGGGCGTCGGGGTCCCGTAATAGTCGGCCGCCAGGCCCTCCACCAGGCCGATGGAGGCGCGGCTGGTCCGGACGTCCTGAAATTCCTTCCGCGTCAGGGCCGTCGCCTTTTCCATCTTGCGCTGGCTCTCGTCAAGAATCTTTCGAATCTCAGGCCGCTCCGCCACCTTCTCACTCCACCCGCGTGCCGATTCGTTCCCCGAGAACGACGCGGCGGATGTTCCCCCGACGCGTCAAGTTGAACACCACGATGGGAAGATGATTATCCATACAAAGTGAAATGGCCGTGGCATCCATCACCTGGAGTCTCCGCTTTAAGATTTCGAGGTAGCTCAACTGGTCAAATTTTTTCGCGCGCCGGTCCTTCTCCGGGTCCCGGTCGTAAACCCCGTCCACCTTCGTCGCCTTGAGAATCGAATCGGCCCCAATCTCAATCGCGCGCAGCGCCGCGGCCGTGTCCGTTGTAAAGTAGGGATTCCCCGTCCCGCCGGCAAAGACGACCACGCGGCGTTTTTCGAGGTGACGGACCGCCCGGCGGCGGATGTAGGGCTCGGCGAGCTCATGAATTTCGATGGCCGACTGGACCCGAGTGTGGACGCCCCGTTTTTCGAGGGCATCCTGGAGAACGAGAGAGTTAATCATCGTGGCGAGCATCCCGATGTAATCCGCGGTCGCCCGGTCCATCCCGGCGCGGGCCGCATTCAAACCCCGGAAGATATTTCCGGCCCCGACCACGCAGGCGACCTCCACGCCCAAATCGTGCACTTCGTGGATTTGTTCCGCAATGGACCCCGCGACCTTCGGGTCCACGCCGTACCCGAGCTGCCCCTGCAGGGCCTCCCCGGACAGCTTCAGGACAATCCGTTTGTAGACCGGCTTCTTTGCGCTCATTCCGAAGCACTCATACCCTGTTTGGTAAGTTCGTAGCTCGTGTTAACCCCCTCAACCTTTACCCTCTCCCCCCAAGGGAGAGAGGAAAGGGTGAGGGGAAAACCCGGCGCGAATTTGTCGAACACCCGACTAAATCCGAACTTGGATGGGCTCTTCCCCGACGGCGAAGCGGACCGAATGACGGATGACAATATTCTCTCCCAGGCGCGCAATCGTCTCCGTCAGGTAATCCCGAACCGTCTTGGCGGGCTCCTTGATAAATTTTTGGTCGAGGAGCGGGGCCTCCTCCGGCTGGGCCGCCACCTGCATTGCGACATCCCGTGCGAAGCGTTGAAAAATCTCATTCCGGCCGACGAAATCGGTTTCACAGTTCACCTCGACCAGAACCCCGATCTTCCCCCCGGCGTGGACATAAGAGACAATTTGCCCTTCGCGCGTCTCGCGCGCCCCTTTTTTCTTGGCGGCATCGATTCCTTTCTGACGAAGAATCTCGCCCGCCTTTTTCAAATCCCCTTTGGCTTCGGCGAAGGCCCGTTTGCATTCCATAATGCCGGCGCCCGTGAGCTCACGGAGCTTCAGGATGAGGTCCTTACTCACTTCGGCTTCTTAGGCTCCTTGGGCCGGACCGGCCGCTTCGTCTTGAGCTTAATCTCAGCCTCAAGCTTCTCTCTTTCATATCGCGCCGCTATCTCCTCCACCGTCTCAACCACTTCCTTCTCGGCCGCAGGGGCGGGCGGTTCGGGTTCAGCCGGCGTCTCAGCCGGTTTTTCCTCGGCCGGGGGTTCAGGGGAAGGGACGGCCGCGCGAGCCTGAGCCGCAATTTCCTCCTCCTTGGCCCGCTCAGGATAAAGTTTCAGATACTCGCCTCGGCCCTCCAAAATGGCCTCGCAGACGAGCTCGCAGAAGAGCTTAATCGCCCGGATGGCGTCGTCATTGCCGGGAATCGGGTACTCCACGAGCTCGGGGTCGCAGTTGGTGTCGATTAAGGCCACCGTCGGAATCCCAAGCCGGAGCGCCTCGCGGAGCGCAATCTCCTCTTTCTTCGTGTCAATGATAAAAAGCGCGTCGGGAAGCTTCCTCATCGAGCGCACACCCGTGAGGTAACGAATCAGTTTCTCCCGCTCCTTCACGAGGTGGGCCGCCTCTTTTTTGGTGATGAACTTAAAATTCCCTTCGCGCTCCATCTGGTCAATCCAGTCCAGGCGGGCCACCGATTTCCGGACCGTCTCGAAATTCGTCAACATCCCCCCGAGCCACCGCTCGTTGACGCACGGCATGCTCGAACGGAGCGCAGCCTCCCGGATCGCCTCCTGCGCCTGCTTTTTGGTGCCGACGAAAAGAATTTCCTTCCCTTCGCTCGCGGTTTTCTTCAAAAACTCAAGGGCCCGCTGGAGACATTCGAGCGTCAAATCGACA
>CAYJTI010000177.1:0-2917 GCA_964373135.1 uncultured bacterium
TCCTGGCCGATATCGATCCCGAACGAGCGTTGGTGGGATTCAATACGGCGCTTCACCTCCTTGAGAAAGAAGAGGTCATCCTGCTGGGATGGCCGGCACTCAGAGAAGACAGCAAACCCTATCTTGGAAGAAGCAGCAAGTATCCCGAGGGGGTGCGTGAAAATGGAATGTATTGCCACGGCGTCCAGTGGCTTGTCCAGGCAGCACGAAACTTGGCCGAACGATTTGAAAGTGAAGGTGACGGTTTTAAGGCGGACGAATATCGTGCCACAGCTTACCGGCTTTGGTCGAAGATCTCCCCCCTTTCTCACACCACGCCCGAGAAGATTGAGACTTACGGCGGGCAGCCCAACAAGCAGGCGGCTGATATTCTAACTACTTTTAGTCCCGGCCGAATGATCTGGCACGGCTATACCGGTGCCGCCGGCTGGATGCTTCGTCAGGCTCTTGAAGGAGTGGTCGGCGCTTCTTTGAGCCGTGACGAGCTCTTCCTCCCGACCGACCTCGCAAGGCCCAGAGCTGATTTGCAGGTAATTCGTGTCTGGCGAGACATCCGTAAAAGCCCCTTGGACGGACGTCCGGGATTCCCGAAGAAGGATTTGAAACGGAAGGTGACAGTCCTGCCGCCCGAGGAAATGACCCTCGCCGCTTAAAAAAGGGGACAGGCACCTTAAAGGTGCCTGTCCCCTTTTGTTCGCAATGCAGGTTTGATTTTATTTCCTTTTCTTAAGGAACTTCTCTATTTCGTTAACCGGCATCGTGTTCACCACGTCTTTTTTCTCCAGCCATCCCTTGCGGGCGATGCCGACCCCGTAGGCCGTGTCATGGAGCCCCTCGACCGAATGCGCGTCAGGATTGATACTCACTTTGACCCCCAGCTTTTTCGCATACGGGCAAAACCGCCAGTCGAGGTCCAACCGATGGGGATTCGCATTGAGTTCCATGACTACCCCTCTTTCCTTTGCCCCTTCAATCAACTTTGGGATATCGACCCCATATCCCTCCCGCCCGAGGAGAAGCCTTCCCGTGGGATGTCCCACGAAGGTGAGATACTTTGAGTCCATTGCTCGGAGGATTCGCTCGGTCTGCTCCTTCTCGGGCAAATTGAAATTTGAGTGAACCGAGCCAATCACGAAATCAAATTCTTCGAGAATCGAATCGGGATAATCCAGTTTCCCAGTGGGCAAAATGTCCGACTCAATTCCCCAGAAAATCCGAATCTTTTTGAATTTTTTTCGGAGCTCCTCGATTTCCCGCTGCTGCTTTTTCAAACGAGCCGGTTCAAGACCCCTCGCGTATTTTGCCGACTGGCTGTGGTCTGAAATTCCGGCATATTCGTAACCCATTATTTCGCAGGCACTTACCATCTCCTCCAGACTTGCCACTCCGTCGCTGTAAGTCGAGTGGACATGAAAAATTCCGCGAAGATCTTCCGGCTCGACAAGTTTCGGAAGTTCCCCTTTCCCCGCTCGCTCAAGCTCGCCTTCGTCTTCGCGAAGTTCCGGAGGGATGTAATGGAAACCGAATTTCTTAAAGATCGCGGACTCATCCTCACAAGGGATAAAACGATTTCCCTTAAAGAGTCCATACTCATTGATTTTGTAGCCCGCTTTCTTCGCAATCGTCCGCACCCGAACATTATGCTCCTTGGAACCCGTAAAATAGTAAAGGGCGAAGGGAAATTCCTTTTCGGAGACGGTTCGAAGGTCACAATTGATTCCGGATTTGAGCGTGATGCTTGATTTGGTGTCGCCGTGGGCAATGACGGATTCGACATCAGGATACTTTACGAAGGCGTTGTGGATTTTCGCAGACTCTTTTGCCGTCACCAGAATATCAGCATCCTTAACGATCTCCTTGTGCCGACGGATGGAACCAGCCACTTCAATTTTCTCGATTCCCTTTTGCTTTTTCAGATAGGCAGCAAGCCTCTCGGCCTCCTGCTTCGCAAACGAAATCAGAAAATGGCCCGCCGATTTCTTCAAGTGCTGGATATTGTGAAGAATATTCTCCTCGGTCTTCTCGCCAAAACCTTCGAGCTTGAGGAGGCGATTTTCCTGACAGGCCTTTTCAAGTTGGGCAATTGATTTGATTCCGAGTTTATCGTAAAGGACCTTGACTCGTTTCGGGCCGAGACCCTGGATTTGGAGAAGTTCGAGGACCCCGGCGGGAAACGACTTTCGAAGGTCTTCGTAATATTTGAGCTTCCCTTTTTCGACGAGCTCGTGAATCTTTTCGGAAATTCCGGCCCCAATCCCTTTAAGTTCCTCCAGCTTTCCCGTTTCGAGGAGGGTCTTTAAATCTTCCGGCTGTCCCTCAAGGACTCGGGCCGCATTGTGGTAGGCCCGGATTTTAAAGGGATTCTCCCCCTTGAGCTCCAAGAGGACGCCAATTTCCTCGAGGATTTGAACGACCGTTGATTTGTCGACCACGTTTAAATTCTATCCAATTTCCCTTGCTTTTGCAGGGGAAATTCGGTAAATGGTTTTCTCTATGATGCGAGCGGTTTTTTTTAGACGACACGGTGGACTTGAAGTCCTGGAGTATAGCTACCAGCCCGAGCCTTCTCCCCACCACGGCGAAGTGGTTGTAAAGGTGAAGGCGTGTGCCTTGAATCACCTCGACCTCTGGACCCGCCAGGGACTCCCGGGGGTCAAAATTTCGATGCCTCATATTCTCGGCTGTGATGTCTCGGGCGAAGTGGCCAAAACGGGGCACGGCGTGCGGGGACTTAAAGCGGGCGAGCGAGTCCTCCTCGCGCCGGGAGTAAGCTGCGGGCGCTGTCATTACTGCCGGGACGGCTGGGACAGTCTCTGTGACGAATACAAAATCTTGTGGGACAGTCTCTGTGACTCGAAAAAAGGGGTCACCTATGAAAGGTTGACCGGTCAATAGCTTTTTCTCCTTTCTTTCGTCT
>CAYJTI010000178.1:0-1947 GCA_964373135.1 uncultured bacterium
AAACTTCTCAATCCTGCCAAGATCAAGCTGCCACCACTCCTCCTGAGGCGAGGAAGAGCCGAGCCAGACGCCGTAAGAGTTGGAATTGGGCGGCCGGGTTTGTCCGTCCACGGCCCTTCCGGGGCGGTAGTTTTCGTTGTAGTAATTGGAGGCTGTGGCTTTTTTACCCCTTGCGATATTGAAAGGTTCATCGCTCCTTTTCTTCTCATAGATCACGCTTCCCTGGGCGTCTTTTCTTTCCTCAAGTAGAACTCCCTTGTTGTCCCTGATGATTTTTCCTGTGATACCATTTCCGAGGTCCTGATATTCAACCTGGGTTTCGTCAAAACTTCTTCCGAAGACTTCAAGCTCGGTCACGAAGGCATAGGAGTCGCTTCCTGAGACGTGTCTGGCGCGGAGGTTTTCAATCCGCACATAACGAATGTTTCTTTCGGCAAAATCCCAGGTCCAGTTATAACCAAAGTTCCCTCCGGATTTTGTATCAATTGTCTCCCAGGTTGTCCCATCCCGTTAAACCTTGAGGGTGAATGATTGAAGACCGTTCTCGGAATTGTCGGGATGTTTTCCGTTGAGGTCAATCCGTTAAACTTTTCTCTCCGAGCCCAAATCGACTTGAAGCCAGGCCGCTTCCGTCTGCGAACTCGACATCCAGGCATAGGGTCCCTCTTTCCCGTCGACAGCCCGGACGGCGCTCCAATTGTTGTTGTATTGGCTTGAATAAGTGACCGAGCGGCCGAGGGCGAGGTTTTCCGTGAGGCCGGAGCGAATCTTAGAAGAGATTTTTCTCCCCGAAGCGTCCCACTTTTCTTCAAGGACGATTCCGATTTCATCCCGGACGGTGCGGGTCCGAATCCCGTTCCCGGTGACATCCGTAACCGTTTCATTCCGCTCCACGATTCCGTAAACCTCCACTTCGGCAAGGGCGGCGTAATATTTCCCTTCCGTATCAAAGCCGTGGAGCTTGACGTAACGGGCCCGAGGGGGACTCGCTCCTAGATTCACCGTGAGCCAACCAAGCGAATCAAGCCCCTTCACTTCCTTGACCGGCGTGTAATTCGTGCCATCTGTGGAGACGGACACCATGAATCGCCGAAGGCGCTCGTTGTGACTCACGCCCGCCCGAGCCCCGGTATCAACCCGAATTTCATCCAGCGCCACTTCGCGCCCGAGGTCGAGTGTGAAGAATTCCGTGTCGCTCGAACCATTGACATAGTTGGAGGAGAGCCAGCGGGTGTTTTCACGGCCGTCCGTAGCGAAGGCCGGGTGATAACTATTTCCGAGTTGGGAACTGACAGCGGCCTTGGCTCCCCGTGCCAGGTTCTCCGTCAAGCGGCCTTTCTCTTGATAAGCCCCCCGAGCTTCAGCATTCGCCTGAGTCCGGCCCGGCCGGTAGGCTTCCAGCCGGGGATCGTCGACCGAGCCGAATTTCTCGGCCCATTCCCGGAGTTTGTCGTCGTCGGTAAAGCGCCGCTGGAGGTCCCGGCGGGAATCGAAGGCGTCTTTCAGTTCCGGCGTGACGGTTTCCTCCTGCGGCCGATATTGATGAAGCCGTGGATCTTCGAGATACCCTTCTGACTGCGCCCATTCCACCAGAGTCTTGTCCTTCCACCGGCCCCAGATTCCTTTTTTCTGGAAATCGGGGAAGTAGAATTGAAGCTCGGGCCGGGCCCCCTGCGGGGACTGTTGCGCTGACTTCCAGATCTCGTAGAGGACGTTCGTTTCCTTTGTGACATTCCCACGGAAATCATATTCGCGCATCACCTGGAAATTTTTCTCCTGCCGGGGCGCTCCAAAAATTTGAATTTCATAGATCCGGAAATACTCAAACCCCACCGGGACGATTCTGAGTTTCTGGACGCCCCTCGCCGTGCCCCCTCCGGGGACTGCTTCGCTGCCCCCTCCGGGGACTGCTTCGCTGCCCCCTCCGGGGACTGCTTCGCTGCCCCC
>CAYJTI010000178.1:2047-2913 GCA_964373135.1 uncultured bacterium
TCCGGGGACTGCTTCGCCGAACTCATGATCCTTCCACTCCTTTTTGAGCCCGCCGGCGGAGCGATCGACCACGGTCCTCCAGGCGGCGCCATCCTCTGTGACTTCGATCCGGTAGCCGAGGCTGGGGCGTTCGTCGGTAAAAAACCGGAGGCGGGAGAGATCCACCTTCTTTTTAAAATCAAACACAATCGGTTTTTCCGTACCGTTATTGACATAGACATAACCGTTCGTATCAAGGTTCCCATCAAAGAGATAATTTTTCTTACCGCTCTTCAGGTCGATGTCGCCCCAGTCTTGGCCGGAAATGGCGATGTCCGAAATCGGCTGGAGGAGATTCGGGCGGACCTCGACCGTCTCGGGCTCAGAACCCCGGACGTAGGCCCGCTTGATATTGCCAAATTCATCGAGGTCGTAGCTCAAATAGGTGACCTGACCGTTGTCGGCGATTTGCTTCACGACGCGGCCGTAGGTATCGCGGACCTCACCGGAAAATTCCGAATGGTAATTGGCCCCTGTCCCTGACTCCGTCAATTGATAGGTGCCGATCTGATTTCCGATCGCATCATATTCGTAGGCGTGGCGGGTCACCCTCCCCTGACGGTCCATTGAAAGGGTCGTTTGTCCCTCCTTGGGGAGGAGGCGGAATTCGGGGGAAGAATCTTCAAAACGGGTCGAGCCGTCCGGGCCGTTCATATGAAGCAGGAGCTTGGTGTAGGAATCGGTGTTGTATTCGGCCGTGGGCGGCGTGAAATTCGAAGTCCACCGGGCGATGCCTTTTGAGATGCGGAATTCATCCAGGGAGCCCGTCAAACCCCATTGAAAACTAGAATCCCACTGGGTTCCGATTCGGACGGGGCCGTCATAAA
>CAYJTI010000179.1:0-2913 GCA_964373135.1 uncultured bacterium
AAACCGAATCTCCTTCCTGGAAAAGAGCCGCCCCGTGTCGGCCAATCCAGCGGCAAAGCTCTTCATCTTCTTTTCGAATCGCCTCGGCCTCTTCGAGGACCAAGGTCTTCAACTGTTCCACCGAAAGGACCCTTTCTGAGGCAACTCTCTTTTCAATCCTTTCAATAGCCCAGGGCAAATTCACCGCCGTAGGCCGGGCTTGTTTGAGAACGCGCCCTTTTTCCTCCAACGTTTTGAAAAAATCTTCCCGCGTTCCCCGGAAATCCCGAATCCCCAAATAGAGACCGTAGGCCCCGGCAATGCCGAGGGCCGGGGCGCCTCGAATGACCATCTCCCGAATCGCCCGGGCGACCTCCTCCGCGGTTTTACATTCAAGCCACTTTTCCTCCCGGGGAAGCTCCCTTTGGTCAAGAAGCTTCAGCCGGTCATTCGAAAAAGAAAGAGGGGGAAAAGGCATAGGGCTTACCTCAACAAATGAATCGAGGGAACTCCCAGTTTACGGCAGAAGAAATCGATGCTCGGAAGGAGAATCCCGTAAAGAATTCCACTGAAGTAAAGAGCCAAAACAATGAGAAAACCAAAAGGCTCCAGACGAACATAGTAGCGCGCCAGAGAGGAAGGAAGAAGCCCCGTCAAAATCCGCGAGCCGTCAAGCGGGGGAATCGGAATCAGGTTGAAAACCGCAATGCCGACGTTGAAGTAAATGGCATAAAGAAGAAGTGGGTTTGGAAATAATTTAAAAAGGAAGGCCAAAACCGCCGCCAATCCAAAATTGGCCGCGGGTCCCGCCAAAGCCACCCAAATCATGTCACGTTTAGGGTTCCTGAGGTTCAGGAAATTCACAGGGACCGGTCGAGCCATCCCAATCGCAAACTGGCCGCGGGTGGAAAGAAAAAGAAGGAGGGGAAGAAAAACCGTCCAGAAAGGGTCGATATGTCTCAAGGGATTCAGAGAAAGTCGTCCTGCTTCACGGGCCGTGGGATCTCCCAACCGGTCTGCGAGAAGGCCGTGGCAATACTCATGAAGAGTGACTGTCACCAGAAAAATAGAAACCCCAAAAGCGAGAATGGAAAAATCTGTCAAGTTCCTACCAAGACCTCGTTGGCCAAGAAAAAGTAGGCGATGAAAATTGAATTGTGGACGATGTGAAGCGCAATGGAGGGAACGAGGGTCCCCCGCTTTTCATAAAGGTAACCCAAAATAAGACCCAGCACGAAAATCGGCCAGAAAGCAAAAATATTCTGGTGGATGGCCCCAAAAAAGGCGGCACTCAACACGAGGGCCCAGCCGATCCCCCACCGTTTCTTGAAGGCCGGGTAACAAAAACCTCGAAAGAAAATCTCCTCAAAAAAGGGGCCGGCCACACACGCCAAGAAAATCGAATAGGCCACCAGACCCGGGGAGCGTTCCTCTTCCAAAAAGACCTCCACCAAGGGATGGGGGGGCGGCTCGTAGGCGAAAAGCTGGGCGAGGACCACAAGGACCCCCAGCACAAGGATAAAGAGGGGAAGAACGGCCAAATAGCCCCACAGGCCGATCCAGAGGTCTTTCCACAAACGCACTCCCCGAAACCCCAGGTCCTGCCAATGTCCCCCTAACCGATGAATGAAATAAACCACCAGTCCAATGCAGAGAAGATCCGAGAGCGTGGTATGAATGAGAACCAAGAGGTTACGACTCACACCCTGAAGAAAAATAGCTCGGAACAGGACTAAAAAAAGACTGAGGCTGAGACTCATGAGGATGAAAAGGACGATGGTCTTGAAAATCGTTCCCGGGCTCCAGACTCGGGCCTGGGGGGGACCCGTGGCCGCCTGAAGCCTCGCCCGCCAACTCGGCCGTGCAATCCAAATCAGATCGAGGGCAAGCCCAGCAATCACAGCCGCCACGAGAAGGAGGGTGAGAAAGTTGAAAATCCAAAGGAGGGCGGGTTTTCCCGAGAGAAACTCGGGCACGCCCCCCGAAGACCGAATCTCCTCCTTCAATTTCATTTCCGCAAGGCGCAGCTTCTCCAACGCCTGGGAACGAGGCTCCTCGGGCCCTTTTTGGGACCAAAATAGGCTTCCGGCGTAAATGGCGAGAACGACCCCGAAAAGCAACCCCCAGAGCCGCTCCCGGACAAAAAAGTTTCTGATGTCCGTGAGGAGTGTCATAAGCGAAATAACCTTTTCGCGTTTTCGGTGGTAAGCCGACCGAGTTCTTCCATCGTCGTCTTTTTAAGGCGAGCGCCGAGCTCGGCTGTTTCTAAAAGGAAACTCGATTCATTGCGTTTCCCCCGCTCGGACTGCGGCGGAAGGAAAGGGGCGTCCGTCTCAAGGAGGAGGCGGTCCAAGGGACAGGCGCGAAAAGCCTCCCTGAGGGAATCATTCTTCTTGTAAGTTAAAGGTCCCGCGAACGAGATGTAAAAACCCAGGTCCAGGAATCCTTTCATGGTTTCTTTGTCAGAAGAAAAACAGTGAAGCACCCCTTCCACTGAAGGCCCCAATTCCGCCTGGACTTGTTCTTTCATCTCTCGATAGGCGTCACGCACGTGAAGAATCAAAGGTTTTCGTGTCTTACGGCAAAGCTCGAAAGACCGGCTCAAGACCTTTCGCTGCGTTTCTGGAGGCGAAAGGTTTCGGAAGAAATCAAGGCCGACCTCGCCGATAGCGACTACTTTTGATTCTCGCAAAATCCTCTCAAGGCCGTCGAAGTCTTCCTCTCGGGCGTCTTTGGCATCGTGAGGATGAATCCCTGCGGTTGCGTAGACGAAATCGTAATGGCGAGCGAGCTTCATGGCCTCCTCGGAACTTGCCACGTCCGTTCCCACGTTAATGAAAAGTTCCACGCCCGCTTCGCGCGAACGCTCGATGACCGCCTCTCGGTCTTCGTCATATTCAGGGAAATGGAGATGGACGTGCGTGTCGACGAACA
>CAYJTI010000180.1:0-1455 GCA_964373135.1 uncultured bacterium
GGTATCGAAAACTTCGGGCTTTTTTCCCGAAGGGCTCGGCCGTGATTCCATTTTCGGCTGAGCCCGCCCTGCGATATCGCGGCTCACCAGGGTCGAACACTTCCGGCACTCGACGACCCGGTCTTCCCCGTACGGTGAGACGACCATAAATTCCTGCGAAATATTTCCTCCCATCAGCCCCGGGTCTGCCGCCACGACCTGGGTGCGAAGGCCGACCCTTCGGAAAATATTTTCATAGGCCCGAAACATCTTTTGATAGCTCCGGTCGAGCGAGGCTTCATCACGGTCAAAGCTGTAGGCGTCTTTCATGATAAATTCCTTTGTCCGGATGATTCCAAAGCGGGGGCGAAGCTCGTCACGAAACTTCGTCTGAATTTGAAAGAGGAGGAGCGGCAGATCGTGGTAGGATTTAATCGAATTCGCCACCAATTCGGTCATGACCTCCTCATGCGTGGGGGCGAGCACAAATTCCTGTCCGCCCCGGCTTTCGACGGTGATTTTATCTGTGCCCAAGGCCTCGTAGCGGCCGGTCTTTTTCCAGAGCTCCGCCGGGTGAAGCGCCGGCAATAAGACCTCGTCCGCTCCCGCCCCGAACATTTCTTCACGAATCACCCCGCAAATCTTCTGAAGCACGCGCTGCCCTAAGGGAAGATAGTTATAGACCCCCGAGGCAAGCTGACGGATAAAACCCCCCTTCAGAAGCCATCGATGCGAGCCTGCCTCAGCCTCTTTGGGGACGTCCCGAAGGGTCGGGATGAGCGTTTGCGTCCAACGCATGATTTATTGACCGAACGCGGTTTTGACTCGAGTTAACACTTGGAGATTGACGAGATCGTTGTAAAGGACGAAGGCCATGAGAACCATCAAAAGAACGAAACCGACCTGCGCCGCCCGCTCCTGGAATTGGAGGCTGACGCCCCGGCGGCGAACCGCTTCGATTAAAAGAAAAAGAAGGTGCCCCCCGTCCAAGGCCGGGATGGGCAGCAAATTAATCACGGCCAAAGAAATGCTCAAGACCGCCGTCAGGTGAAGGAGATAAACCCATCCCATCTTCATCGCGGTCCCGGTCATCGCTACCATCCCCACCGGCCCGGTCACGGTTTTGAGAGAAAGACGCCCGGTCCCCAGGTAATAAATGGCCTTGTAAGTTAAGGCCGTCAGGTGAATTTCACTCCAGAAAGCCTCCCGAAGCGCAGGGAAAAAGGAAAGTTTTTCAATCTGGTAGGCGTCGGGGTCGGGAAGAATTCCGAGACGAGGGAGGAGATGGATTTCTCCGAAAAGATCTTTGACCTCCTCCACCCTGAGGGAAACGCTTCGGCTCTCAATCCGATTTTGGCGCTGGAGGGTTAAATTCACCTCGTCCCGTTTGACCTGCCTCAGATTCTCGGTCAGGTCCTCCCAAGTCACGACCGGCCTCCCCTCCACGGCCAGAATCCGGTCTCCTTTCGCAAGACC
>CAYJTI010000180.1:1465-2830 GCA_964373135.1 uncultured bacterium
GCTCGCTTCCGCCGGATAGCCTTGGACAAACCCGCCGATTTGCGCGAGCGTGACGGGCCGGCCCGCCAGGAAAATCGCCACAAAGAGGGCAAAGCTCAACAGGTAATTCATCAGCACCCCGGAGACCACGATGAAAATCCGCTTCAAAACCGGTGCGGCGAGATAATCGTGGGGCTTCATTCCCCCCGCCCCCAATTCCGAGGCGGACTCCCCCGACGGCTTCACATAGCCCCCAAATGGAAGAAGGCTCACAACGTAACGTGTCTCCTTCCCCTGGAGATGAAAGAGCTCGGGGCCGAAGCCGATGGAAAATTTTTCCACCCGGACCTTGGAAAGGCGGCAGGCAACGAAATGGCCGAATTCGTGGACCAAAATCAGAATTCCGAGAACCGCAATCGTCGGAACGAAATCGATGAGGAAATTCATACGAGCCGGCTTGCCTCCTCGCGCGACCATCGGTCGGCTTCCAAAATATCGGCCAGCGCCGGATTGGGCTTCAGCCGGTGCTTCGCCAGGACCCGTTCGAGGATACGGGGAATTCCGAGAAACGGAATCTTCTCCTCAAGGAAACGGGTGACTGCCACTTCATTCGCTCCATTCAAAACGGCCGGAAAAGTCCCTCCCCGGCGCTTTGCCTCGTAACCGAAGCCGAGACATGGAAATCGTCTGAGATTCGGCCTTTCAAAATGAAGCCCCCCAATTTTTAAGAGGTCGAGAGAGGGGGTGAAATGATTCAGCCGCTCCGGATAGGTCAGGGCATATTGAATCGGAATCCGCATGTCGGTGACCGCCAATTGCGCCAGATGCGAGCCGTCCACAAACTCCACCAAGGCATGAACAATCGCCTCGGGGTGAATCAGGACTTCGACACGGTCCACCGGAAGGTTAAAAAGATTGGCCGCTTCAATCACTTCCAGGCCTTTGTTCATGAGCGTCGCCGAATCGACCGTGATTTTGGGGCCCATCCGCCACTTCGGATGGCAAAGCGCTTCTTTGACCGTGACCCGAGCGAAGGAGCCTTTTCTTTTCCGGAAGGGGCCGCCCGAAGAAGTCAGAATCAGCTTTTGGACCGAGGCGGGATTTCTCCCCTCAAGGCACTGCCAGAGTCCGGAATGCTCACTGTCGATGGGGAGAAGCTCGATTTCCCTTTGACGGGCCTCCCGCATCAAAAGCTCTCCGGCCATGACGAGCGGCTCTTTATTGGCAATCGCCACATTCTTTCCGGACTGGATGGCTCGGAAGAGGGGACGGAGGCCTTGGGCACCCACGAGGGCGAAGATCACCTGATGGACACCGGAAAGGGTGCTAGCTTCATCCAGCCCTTCAGCGCCGGTCACCACTCGGATCTTCTCTTTCCGAAGCTCT
>CAYJTI010000181.1:0-2828 GCA_964373135.1 uncultured bacterium
ACGAGATCCTGATACAAGTGACTGGAGTTCAACGTGTGCTCTTCCGATCTAAGGCCGGCGTCTTCGGCGGACTCCTCGTTCTCGTGGCGGGCCTTTTCCATACGCAGGTGCTGAAGGCGGGCTACTACCGGAGCATGAGTGAACACAACCGCATCCGATTGATTCCCCTCGAAGCGGCCCGGGGACGGGTCCTAGACCGGGCGGGCCGGGTGCTTGCGACGAATCGCCCGGCCCACCATTTGGCGGCCACGCCCGAGGATGTGACGCCCGAAGTTTTCCCTGAATTGGCGAGGCTTCTCAAGGTGCCGGAAGCTGAAATTCGGCGGCGGATGAGCGCCGAGCGCGAATATCCCTTTGCCCCGGTCCTCCTGGCTCAGGACATCCCCCTGCGGCTCCTTTTCCAAATTGAGGAGATGCGCCCCGAGCTTCCCGGTGTCTCCATCCAGACCGACTGGATTCGCTCTTATCCTTTTGGCCCCGTCGCCTCGCACATCATTGGTTACCTCGGAAAAATCAGTCCGGACGAAACTCGGTCCCGTGACCGCGCGCGATACGGATTTAACGCGCTGGTGGGCCGGACGGGGATTGAGAAGGTTTTTGATTTGAAACTTCGGGGATGGCGGGGCGGGAGACAAGTGGAAGTCAATGCCCGGGGCGAGAGAATTCGGGTTGTCGCCGAAAAAGCGGCCGTTCCGGGAGAAGACGTGGCCGTGACACTGGACCTTGAATTTCAAAAACGGCTCACGACTCTCCTGGCGGGGAAGAAGGCGACTGCGGCGTTTCTCGACCTGAAAACGGATGAGCTATTGGCCTTGGCATCAAATCCCGGTTTTGACCCGAATGTGTTCGTTTCACCCCGGGGGAATCAGAGCCGTCTCGAGTATCTTGAAGATCGGGACTCGCCCTTGCTTCATCGGGGGACCGGGGGCGCTTATCCGCCGGGCTCGGTCTTTAAACTGGTGACGGCCCTGGCCGCCCTTGAGACCGGGAAGATTACGCCGCACACCACCTTCCGATGCCCGGGCTATTTCCGGCTCAATCGGAAATCCCGGACATTTCGCTGCTGGTGGAAAGAGGGACACGGACGGCTCGATCTTTACCGGGCGCTTGAGCGGAGCTGCAATGTTTACTTTTACAACGTGGGAAAGCTTGTGGGAGCCGAGACCCTGGCCCGGTTTTCCCGGGAACTTGGCTTTGGGCGGAACGCAGAACTTGAATTCACGAATCTTGTGCCGGGCCTTGTTCCCGATGCGATGTGGAAGCAGCGCCGTTTCAAGGAGCCCTGGTATCAAGGAGAGACGCTAAGTTTCGCCGTCGGCCAGGGATTTCTTCTCGTCTCACCGCTCCAAATCCTCCGGCTCACGGCGATGATTGCAAAAGACGGCCTCTGGGTCGAGCCGAAACTCGTGCGGGGTCCGGCGAAGGAGTCCCCATCCCCTCCCAAAAGGATTGCGGTGCGGCCGGAAAATCTGAAAGCGATTCGGCAGGGAATGCTGAAGGTGGTGCAGTCGGATTTCGGAACCGGGCAGCTTGCCCGAGTCGATTTTGACGAGCTGGCGGCAAAGACCGGCACGGCCCAGGTGCCGCCGAAAGAGCCGCACGCCTGGATTACCGGATTCTTTCCTTATCGAGACCCCAAGATTGCTTTCGTCCTTTTTGTGGAACACGGCGGCTCAGGAGGAATCACGGCGGCCCGGCTCGCCAAGCAAGCGCTTCAAATTTGGAGGGAAGTCTATGGTCCAGCGCTGGCTTAAATCGCTGCCGCTCCCGCTTCTGAGAAACGCGTTGATCTTGATGATTATCGGGGTCGCCTTCATCTACAGCGCCACCTTTCGCACCGGAGAATTTGCGACGAGGCAGCTCGGGTGGGTCCTGGCGGGATTTGCGGCGCTCTTTTTGACGGTTCAGCTCGGATACCGGTTTTTCCTGGGGATTGCCAATGCGCTTTATCTTCTCGCGATTCTTCTTCTGGCCGGGGTGTTTATCGCCGGAGAAATCCGGCTGGGGGCTGAGCGGTGGATTGCGCTGGGCCCCTTTTCATTTCAGCCGTCGGAGTTTGCAAAGGTCGCCTCGGTTTTGGCCCTCGCCAATTTTCTCGGCTCAAGAAATCCGTGGGAAGGGGAGGGGAGGGCGTTGGGGGTCACGGCGCTTTTAATTGGAATCCCCGTGGTTTTAATTTTGAGGCAGCCTGACCTCGGGACCGCTCTGCTCCTGATTCCGATGGGAATGATTCTCCTTTACCTTTGGGGGATTCGGCTCCGCTACCTGGTGACGACGCTCCTCCTGGCGGTGGCATCGGCGCCGCTTTTCTGGAATTTGCTGGCGGATTACCAAAAAAATCGGATTCTTGTTTTCCTCAACCCTCAGTTGGACCCTTTGGGAGCGGGTTACACGGCGATTCAATCGCACATTGCGGTCGGGTCGGGCGGCCTTTTTGGGAAAGGGTGGCTCCACGGAACGCAGAGTCAGCTTGATTTCGTGCCGGAGCACCACACGGATTTCATTTTTTCGGTCATCGGGGAAGAGCTGGGCTTTGTCGGGACTCTCTTTCTCCTCATTCTCTATGGCACCCTTTTCTTCCAGATATTTCAAGTCATCGAACGGACCACGGACATTAAGGGGCGGCTCGTGGCAGCAGGGGTTTTGTCGCTCGTTTTCTTTCAGACGCTCATTAACCTTGGAATGAGTTTTGGTCTTTTTCCCATCACGGGAATCACCCTCCCGCTCGTGAGCTACGGCGGCTCTTCCCTCGTCGCCACCTCCATCGCCCTCGGCCTTTTGGTGAGCGTTCATAAGGAACGCTCCATCTTTTAAAAATCAAAAATCAA
>CAYJTI010000182.1:0-2821 GCA_964373135.1 uncultured bacterium
AAAGAGATCTGGAAGATTTCCAACGAGATTGTCAAGACAACCGCGAATACTCAGAGTGCCAAGGGCGACAAGCGGGGGAACTGGACGACCGTCATTTCCTGCGCGGTATTAATTACCTGATCCTAAGGGGAATTAAGGGGACACATAACTTAATTCCGCATACCAATGATGAATTAAGTTATGTGTCCCCTTAATTATGTGTCCCCTTAATTCTCTTTGCCGCCTTCTTTTAAGGCCTTCCAGACGAAGACGATCCTTTGGATTGCGGTAACGTGTGTGCCAATGAGAAGGAGTACCAGGACCCACGGAAGGAGCGGCCCGACGAGGGAACCGAGCGCGAGAAGGAGAATCCGCTCAGAGCGTTCCACGAGGCCCACCGAGCAGGACGGGATAAAATTCTCACCCCGCGCCTTCGTGTAACTCGTGACAAAGCTCCCAAGCAGGATTCCGAGCACGACGAGGCACCTGCCCCACGCCCCCTCGGTTGAGTAAAAGAAAAGAAGCCCCCCGAACAGAAAGAAATCCGAGTAACGGTCCACCGTCGAATCCAGAAAGGCCCCGAAGCGGCTTGCCTTGCCCGTGAGCCGGGCCAGGGGCCCGTCCAGTAAGTCGCCTAGTCCGGCTGCGAGCATCACGAGCCCGCCCAAAAAGAAGAACCCGCCGCTATAAATCCATCCGGCCAGAAGATTGAGCCCGGCCCCGCCGAGGCTGAGTTGATTGGGAGTGATGTTTTTGTGGGCCAGAAAACGCGCTACCCGGTTGAGAACGGGTTCGACTTGAGGGTAAACGAGACGCCTGAGCATCAGCGCTTGCCGCCAGATGAGTGAGTCAGCGGGGGCAAGTGCCCTGGATGAATTTCTTGACGAGTTCCCGCGCCTCGTAATCGGTGATCTGTTTGGGCGGGTGCTTCATGGTGTAGGCCGAAATCGAAACGAGGGGACCGCCGATTTTCCGCTCCCGGGCCAGCTTGCAGCAACGGATGGCGTCGATCCCGCAACCGGCGCTGTTGGGGGAGTCTTCGACGGAAAGTCTCAGTTCTATCGTCACCGGGAAGCCGGCAAATCCGCGGCCTTCAATCCGGAGGTAACAGACCTTTTGATCGTTCTGCCAGGGCACGTAGTCCGAGGGGCCGATGTGGATGTTTTCCTCTTCCAGGGGCACATCGAGCTGGCTTTGGACCGCCATCGTTTTTGAAATTTTCTTGGATTTCAACCGTTCCCGGTTGAGCATGTTGAGGAAGTCCGTATTGCCGCCCGTGTTGAGCTGGTAGGTCCGGTCGATTTTGACGCCGCGGTCCATGAAGAGTTTGGCGAGCGTGCGGTGGGTGATCGTGGCACCGATCTGGGCCTTGATGTCGTCCCCGATCACCGGGATTCGTTTATCCTCGAAGCGTTTGGCCCACTTGGGGTCTGAGACGATGAAGACGGGCATGCAATTGATGAAGCTGACCCCGGTCTTGAGGCAGACCTCGGCGTAAAACTGGGTTGCCTGCTCCGAGCCCACCGGGAGGTAATTCAAAAGGATCTCGGCTTCGGAGTCCCGGAGGACCTTTTCCACATTACAGGGCTTCCGGTCGGAAGGAATGAAAGTGCGGTCGGCTGGGTATTCCTTCATGTGCTCCGAGAAACCATCGAGGAGGGGACCCATCTGGACGATGACCTTGCTCTTGGGCATGTGGTTCCAGAGCACCATGATGCAGTTGGGTTTGGCCTTGAGTGCTTCATCAAAGCGGTATCCCACCTTGCGTTTATCGATGTCGAAGGCGGCAACGACTTCGATGTCCTCGGGCGCGTACCCCCCGAGGTCATAATTCATCAGGCCGAGATGTTCGTCCTCGCGGGCCGTCCCGTTTTGACGGTAGTACTCAATCCCCTGGATGAGAGAAGCCGCGCAATTCCCTACGCCGGCGATCGCAATTTTTATTTTTCCCATATGATTCGTTTGAAATGAGCCTCTGAAAGATTTTTGATTATAGCATCCCCCCAAACAAAATCAAGCTGCATAGAGGGGACGGGTGCATCCCACTTGATACAGTAACTTTACCACCGTCATTACGAGGAGGCCCGGAAGGGCCGACGAAGTAATCTCGCGAGATTGCTTCGCCCTTGTCACCGGCTTCGCCGGTGCCAAGGACTCGCAATGACGAGGACAACTGTATGAAGTGGGATGCACCCGAGGGAACCTCTTCGGGTGTGAAGGAAAAAGGAGGATTCCAAGAGGTGAATGATGTAACCAGTTCATTCTGAAACAAGTTATGCTAAAATGGGCGCCTTAAAGGGAGATAAAATGGTTACTTTGGAAGAATTCAAAAAACTGGAACTTCGCATCGCCGAAATTCTCTCGGTCACGGTCCACCCGCAGGCAGACCGGCTTTACGTCGTACGCATCCGGGCCGGGGAGACCGAGAAAACCGTCGTGGCCGGGATCCGGGCCCATTACACGGAATCCGAGCTTGTCGGGAAGAAGGTTGTCGTGGTCGATAATCTGGCGCCGGCCCAAATCCGGGGCGTGACCTCCGAGGGGATGCTCCTCGTGGCCTCTGAGGCGGGCTCGCTCACCCTTCTCATTCCCGAAAAGGAAATCCCGGCAGGCGCCCGGGTGAGCTAATCCACCCCCGGCCTTATTCCTTGTTTCCTCCCAGATAGAGGTTTAATTCCTTAAAAGCGACGAAATGGATATAAACAAGAAAGGCGAGAAGAAGGAAGAGGCTGACGAGGCGGATTTTTCCCCGCTCGTTGATGATGTTCTTGAGCTGAAAACCCACCAGCCCGTAGTAGATAAACGTGATCGGAAACAGGATGAAGATATCGTTGAAAAACGG
>CAYJTI010000183.1:0-2805 GCA_964373135.1 uncultured bacterium
TGGAAGGCAGGTCTTATCGAAGCGGGAAGTGAAGGAAATAAAAATACGGGCGGCTCGCCAGTAGTCCTTTGAGAAGATCTATTTTTTCTAGGAACCGCCTGGTCTTTCCTCATCTCCCATCGCCCCCACCCTCGCCCAAATTGGCGCCATCCTCGCCGCTCCCTACAGATTCAAAAGTGGGAATTACCAGCGGGTCGATTCCGAAGGATCAAAAAAGGGCAAAAAAGGGGACAGGCACCTTTAGGTGCCTGTCCCCTTTTCCGACGTATTGCATCTTTTCGAGGCGATCTCCTTTCCAACTGAAGCGGATTCGGGATCGGCCACGATAGAGTTTTTTCTGGAGGGCGTAGGCCGCGAGGAGGGGAAGGGAAACGCTCGGCTCCACAAAGGCCATCTCGAACTTCGCCTTCTTGTTCACCTTCCCCCACGAGCGGGCTTCCGAAAGGGTGCTGCCGCTTAAGCCCCCCCAGTGAGGGACGTCGGTCGTCACCTGAATCGCATATTTGTGGCCGCCCGTCTCTCGGCCGAAGATGTAACCCATCACGACGGAGTCGTTGATGTAATTTTTCGAGACTCCCCCGGCGACGTAGAAGGCCGAGGTTCGGTTTGATTTCACCACAATTTGAGTGAGCTCGTAATTGTCCCGAATCGAATTGATGGTGAGGGAGGGGCGCCCCATCTTTCGGGCGACATGGTAATGCTCGGTCAATCCGATGCCGATGGAGGAATCATTGAGGGCCGGGCAGAAGATCGGCACCCCCCGCTTTCGAGCCGTGACGAGGATCGAATTTTCATCCTGGATCGTGCCGGCGAGGAGAGAAAGAAATTCCCGGGTTGAATAATCGCGGGGTTCGAGGGTGTCGGCGAATCGTGCGATGTCACTGTCAAATTCCTGAAATCTCTCCTCATCCACATAGGTGTCATAAATCCGGTCAATGAGAAGGTCTCGAAGCTCGGCGTCATCGGCCTCCGGCGTTCCCATCGCATGAACACCCCCCCGAGCGGCGTAGTAGTCTTGATAAAGAATCGCCCCTGTCGAGACCACGACATCAACGAGATTGTAGTGAATCAGATCGCGGATGACTTTCCGGAGACCGGCCGCAATCAAAGGTCCTGCAAGGCCTAGGAGGATGGTGGGCCGCTCCTCATCGGTGAGCATCCGTTCAAAAATTTGGGCGCACCGGCCGAGGTTTCTTGCCTGAATGGAGGCATCGGCATATTGGTCCAAGAGGCCCGCGACATTTTTGATTTTTGTGAGGTCGAGCTGGCGGACGGGGTCCGAAAGAAGCTCCCGTTTTCTTCGCTTCCTCTCTGGAGATTCGACGTACTGATAGAAGAAGTCGCTGTAATCCTTCGGATTTTTGGAGGGAGGGCCGCCTTTCATGGCAGAGAATAGAATACGAAATTTTCTAGAATGTGCAACAGAAAAGCCCTAGAATTCCGTTGATGCGAAACCGATTTTTAAAGGCGTTTCTCTTCGGACTTTTACTTTCTCTTTCGAGTGAAAAACTTTATGCCGGCGATGAACAGAACATCCATTACCTTGAACGAGGTGTTTACCGGATTTTCACCGCGGCCTTTCAGCTGCCGCGGCATCTCTTTGAGAAAACATTCAACGGGCCGATTGTCCTTGGCACCGTTGATGGAGCGCTGAGCGGCGTTTACTATTCCATTGTGGAATTGACGGGAGGAGCGTTTGACATTGTCCGAGGGGTGGCCCCCTATGCGAAATATCTTGTTTTCTTTGCCTAAGCGGTCACTCGGCCAGGGCGGCAGGGCCGTTTTAATTTTTTTATCCCTCTCATTTCTTCTAGCCGCCTGCTCCTTCGGTTTCTCCTACGGGCGGCAGCCGCGTCCTCAGCCCATCACCCCTGTCAATGACTGGCTTTACCGAAGCGGCCAGGTCAAAGGGGAGGGATTTCATAAGTTGAGGGAACTTGGGATTCGGACGGTGGTCAATTTCCGCAACGAGCCGGAATGGATTGAATGGGAGAAAAAGATTGTGGAGGGCCTGGGAATCAAATACGTGAGCCTTCCGTGGTCGATTACACGGGACGTCAAGCCGGAGCTTTTAGATCAGCTTTTTCGGGTGCTGGATGACCCAAAAAATCGGCCGGTCCTCATTCATTGCAAGCACGGGCGTGACCGGACCGGGGTGATGACGACCTTGGCCCTGATGCGCTACGGAAAACTTCCGGAAGATTTTGCGAGGGAGGAGGCCATTGAGACCATCCGGCCCAATTTTCGGTATCGGATTTTTGTCAACGAAAAGATCGATTTTTTTATCCGAAAAAGACAGGCGTTACTTTCCGAGACCCCGGCTTCGGGCCACGGCGCCTTAAAGCCGGCTCAGAGCGCCTCCGGGTAATCTCAATCCCGACATTTTGAGCGTGGCGGATGGCCCCCGGCTTTGAGACTCGGACGGTGACTTGGGGGAGATTAAATTCTTTGAGGCAGAGGCCGGCAATAAATTCACTGAGAGATTCAATCAAGCGAAACCGGGTCTTTGGGATTTCGGCGAGGAGCCGCTTCGCGATGGCCTTGTAATTGACGGCGTCTTCAATCCGGTCGCGCCGGGCCGCCCGCCTTCCGTCCGCCGGAATTCCGAGGTCGACCAAGACCTTTTGTTTGACCCGACGCTCCCAGCCGAAAATTCCAATCACACAGCGGGTTTCGAGACCGATGAGGAAGATGCGGTCTTTTTTCGCCTTCATGGGGGCGATACTATAGCATACCTCCCGGTCATTGCGAGCCCTCGGCATCGACGTGTCGATGACGAGGACGAAGCAATCTCATATTTAGATT
>CAYJTI010000184.1:0-933 GCA_964373135.1 uncultured bacterium
TTTTGAGCTCCTCGGGCGTAAGACCGAGCTTCACATCGACCTTGATTCCCCGCTCCGTCCCAAGGAGCTCCAAGCCATCTCTTTCAAGACGGTCGGCGACTAAAATTTTCATCTCCGTTCCAATCCTATTTTTTGAAGGTGTTTTTCCAACGCCTTCAGTCCTCGCTCAATCTCCCGCCTTCGGATGAATCCCATATGCGCGATTCTAAGAATCTTCCCCTTCATTTCTCCCTGGCCCCCGGCCAAGGTAATTCCTTCCCGGTCTCGAATCTCATCCAAAAGTTTCTCTCCGTCAACCCCGGGCGGAACCTTGACCGCCGTGACCCCATGGGACGGCCTCTCGGCAAAAAGTTCAAGGCCCATTTCCTTAAGACGCCTCCGAGTGTATCGGGCGAGCGTCTCGGACCGCTTTAAGATTCTCTCAAGCCCTTCCCCCTCCACCTTTCGGAGCGCCTCCCGGAGCCCCACCACCAAGGAAATGGCCGGCGTAAAGGGGGTGTCCCAATCGGCCAGCGCCTTTCCGTAGAGCGCCAAGTCAAAATAAAATCGCGCGAGCTTCGCCTCCTTCATTCGCTCACGGGCCCGCGGCCCCACGGCGAGAAAGGCCAATCCCGGCGGCAGCATCAAACCCTTTTGGGAGCCCGAGACGGCCACGTCAATCCCCCAGGCATCCATCTCAAACCGGTCGGCCGCGAGCCCGCTGATGGCATCCACAATCAGCAGCGGATTTTTTCCCGCGAGACGGCGGCCGATTTCCTCTAAGTCGTAGGTGCAGCCGGTTGAGGTCTCGCAGAGATTGACAAAAACAGATTTAAGTCCGGGGTTCTTCTCAACCTCCCGCTCCAAGGCCTCCGGACGCACAGCCTCTCCGTAAGGGACCTTTAGAATCTGGACCGCACGCCCGCAGGCCTTCCCGATTCGCCAAAAACGCTC
>CAYJTI010000184.1:943-2799 GCA_964373135.1 uncultured bacterium
ATCGTTGGGCATGACGGCCAGACACTGAAGGCCAAAGGCCTTGGCGATTTTCCAAAAACGCTCCCCAAATTTTCCCCCGTCGACCACAAGAATCGCATCGCCCGGAGAATGAAAATTAACGACCGCCGCTTCCATCGCCCCGGTCCCGGAGGCGGTCAAGGTGTAAACCGGATGACGGGTCTTAAAAATCCGCTGGAGCCCCTGGCTCACCTCTTGAAAGAGCCTTTGATACTCCTTGGTCCGGTGGTGAAAGAGGGGCCGCGCAAGCGCCCGGAGGACCTCGGGCGGCACCGGCGTCGGGCCGGGAGTCAAAAGAAGCCGGCGGGGGGGCATGGAGAATGCGTCCGGGAGATGCGGGGTTAACGCTTCCCCGCGGTTTCTCCTTTTGGCGTCACCACCTGGTCGAGCAAACCGTAGGACTTGGCCTCCTCAGCGGACATGAAATAATCCCGGTCGCTATCCTTCTCAATCCGTTCGAGGGGCTGGCCCGTGTGCTTGGCCAGAATTCGATTCAGCTCGTCCTTCAGTTTCAAGATCTCCTTCGCGTGGATGGAGATATCAGAGGCCGACCCTTGAGCCCCTCCCCACGGCTGGTGAATCATCACGCGGGCGTGCGGCAGCGAAAACCGTTTTCCCTTCGTCCCGGCGGCCAAAAGAAGGGCCCCCATGCTCGCGGCCTGGCCGACGCAATAGGTGGAAACATCGCACTTCACGAACTGTATCGTGTCGTAAATCGCAAGCCCGGCCGTCACCGAGCCGCCCGGCGTGTTGATGTAAATATTGATGTCTTTCGCCGGGTCTTCCATTTGAAGAAAGAGGATCTGTGCGATTATCAAATTGGAAATCACGTCGTCAATCGGTGTCCCGATAAACACAATCCGGTCTTTCAGGAGACGCGAATAGATGTCGTAGGCGCGCTCTCCCCGGCCGGTTGTTTCAATGACCATTGGAACCAGGTAGCTCATTACTCCCTCCCCGCTTTTGCGTTGTCTTTGATTAATTGAATCACCTTTTCATTGAGAATTTGCACCCCGAGAGACTCCTTCGCCTCGGGGTGTTCTTCATAAAATTTCCGAATCGCCTCCGCCTTCTGACGATACCGAGGCGCGAGCGAGCGATACCTTGCCTCAAAATCTTCCGGCGTCACCTCAAGTTTCTCCCGCTTGGCGATCTCCTCCAAAAGGAAGGCAAGCCGGACCTCGCGCTCCGCCTCGGGCCGAAGTTTTTCCCGAAGCGCCCCCGCCCGCTTCTCAATCGCTTCGACCGTGAACCCCGTCTCGTGGAGCGACTGGGCCGCCTCTTCCACTAAACTGTGGAGGCGCCTTTCCACGACCCCTTTCGGAATCTCAAAGGGGTTTTCCTTGACAAGCGCCGCCATCAATCCCTTTTCGAATTCCACGTCCGCCTTTCGTTCTCCCTCCTTCTGAATCCTGTCCCGGAGATGATTTTTCAATTCTTCCAAGGTCTGAAATTCTCCGGCCTCCTTCGCCAAATCGTCGTCCAGGGGCGCGAGTTTTTTCGTCTTGACCTCCTTCACCCGCACCTTGAAAACGCCTTCCTTTCCCGCCCACTCCTTCCGGCCGAATTTCTCGGGGAAAGAGAGACGCACCTCTTTCTCTTCGCCCGGCCGGAGGCCGACAAGCTGCGGGGAAAAGCCCTTCAGGAATTCTTCCTCGCGAAGCTCAATCCAATCGTCGGTCCGCTTCTCGACTTCTTTTCCTTCCACCCGGCAGTGGTAATCCGCAATGAGGAAATCCCCCATCTGGCTCGGCCGCTCTTCCACGGCCGTAAATTTGGCCAAGGATTCCTGGACCCGTGCCAAGGCTTCATTGACTTCGTCCGGTTTCACTTCGACA
>CAYJTI010000185.1:0-2798 GCA_964373135.1 uncultured bacterium
AGGGGGGTCTTCCAGGGCCTTGATTAAAGCCTCAATTTGCTCGTTGATCGAGCGCACCTCGGAGCGGGCGACTTTATCAAAATCAAATTCGGGCTGGATAAATTTTGTCCGGCCTTCAAGGATTCCTATTTCCTGACGCAAGGCGTTGAAGCGCGTCTCGAAACCGGCGAGGCGATTCAGAAGGGCCTCTTTGCGGTAATATCGGAGTCCGGACCACTGCCTCACTGTATCAATCGCCCGTTCAATGGTCCGAATGACCTCGGAGGGAACAGGCCGGCCTTCTTCCAGCGTCTGCCGCAAGAATCTTAGCGAAGCGCCGATCTTTGTTGAACGCAGTTTCCTGTGGGAATTCAATTTCCGCAGCCTCTCCAACAAACGAGCGGCCCTATTCGCAATCTTCTGTTCTTCGGAAGATTTTGGATCTCGGCTCCTCGTCTCGGGACGGAGGGAGACCTTGACGCCCCATTTTTTCGAAAGCCGTTCCAGATCTTCCTTGATCTGGGCTACCGCCTTGAGCTGCTGTTTCGTAAAGGGCGTCACTCTCTGGAAGGCCTCAAAATCCCCCACCAATTCAATCGGGCCGTCTACCCCCAGACGCACATTTCCAAGATGGAAGTCGACCCCGTAATCCTTGGGGTGATCCTGATACCCGAGTCTGTGGAGCTTTCGAATGACCGCCAAAGTTTGAGAAACGACCGCCTGAACCAAAACCTCGACCGACAGATTGTTTTCGCGAGCGACTCTTATGAGATAACGCTTTGAAAGAAAGGTCTCCCGTCTCTCGGCCCCATCCGGCAAGTGAACGAGTCTCCTACCGTCCCGATACTCAAAAGCGGCGATCCCAAGCGGTTCCTCGTCAAATTTCAATTTCTGGTCGTACATGGAAACCCAAAGAGGTCCCTTGGCCTCCGCCTGTCTGTAAAAGAAAACCGGTTTCGCTGACCCGGAGCGGTCGCCGTAACGGTCCCAGATTTCAGCTCCCACTTGATAATTCATCCGGCTCACAATTTCCCTATCCTCGTTTTCGCCGGGGATTTTAAGCTCGATGGCAAACAAGGATTTCTCCTCTTTGACATAAAGGATGTGCCGCCGGAATGATTCGCTGACCGGGGCAATACGAAATTCCTGGAATTGAAACGAGAGATTTCGTTTCTCGGCATACTCAAGGGGGGTCAGGCTGGAACGACTTGGCAGGTCCTCGGGATACATTTCCCGCAAAAGAGACAAGAGGGTCAAAAACCGACGGGTTTTTTCCGGTGATGAGAGAATGTGGGTCAGCGTCGGCATTTTCTGGAAAAGTTTATTCTTCGCATCTTCGTAATATTCGATCCTGCGTCTTGCGGTTTCTGCCGAAGTTTCGGCCAACACCCATTTTTGAACACTCTGTTCAAAGGCCTTTTTGTGATTTGGGGAAAGCGGGATGAGGGTTTTGAGGACATGGGCGATCGCGTGAAAAACCGCCGGGCGGGGGTCTGCCGCAAGCCGGGCAACAAAAGTTTGTACCGCTTGGCTGTAATCAATCCCTTTTGAGCTTGAAGCCAGAGTCGTCTGGGCAGTCATGAGGTTGGTCACAGCGCGATCATTCAGATCCCTGCCAAACTCCCGTGCCAGCCTCTGCATAATCTGTTTTGCCGCTTCGGGCGAGCGTGAAGCCATCCCGGCCAACTGGTCTGCCAAGCGTTCTGTCTTTTCACCCGTTGAGGCTTTTTCCAATCTGAGGATGAGTGGATTTAACTGATTTCCCCGCACCTCGGCACGAGCTGCCGACCGCGGTGAGTGCGGAGGAGCACCCGAATCCGACCGATTCGGGTACACCTCTGTACTCACGCCGGTTGGGCGTGAGTGCGGAGGAGTGCCGGGCCACCGGGCCCGACGCACCTCGGGGCGGGGAATGTATAGTTTTTCATCATTTAAAATATAAATTTTTTTATTGACAGTTGCGGTGCGGGCTGGTATCTTGTTCCCTATGTTTGAGTTAACCGAAGGACGTCGAAAATCACTCGAAACGTTTCTCACTACTGGAGGTACCGCGTCCCTTGCCGGATTAGTTATTGGTTCCGTGATCCACAAAGGGGAGTTCCGATTGTCTTTATTTGTTGCGGGCTGTATCATATATACGGTAGCGTTTTTGAGCTGCTGGGCGCTCAACGGTCCCAAAAAGGAGGACTGAGAAGATGTTTGATCCCATTTGGATTCCAACGGGCCTTGTCGTATCGGTAGCGCTTTTTGCCATGTTTGTTTCTTACCGTTCCCGGCATCACCGCGGCCAATAAGTTTGCGCCCTTCGTCACTTATCCGCACCTCGGCGCGCCTGCCCCCGCCTGCCGGACGGGCAGGTGCCGGCGAGGCAGGGGCAGAGGCCCAACCCCAAAGGGGCTGCAAAAACCGCTCGTGCCTCTTGACCGCAAGCGGCCGAGATTCTGGACGCATCCCGGAGCGTCCAGCTTCGGGATTCTTGCTGGGTTCGGCTCCACGAGGAGCCGACCGAATCTTGGCGCGGGCGGCCGACAAGAATTGCCGCATGTAGGCGCTCTCCTGGAACTCTTTGCGGAGTTCGGCCCTTTGGGGATTTGAGGAGATCGATTGCTCGACAATCTGAGCAATTTCTTTTTGGATGGCTTCGGGGTTGTAGCCCAAGCTCCGGAGTTCCTGTCTGGAGGTCATTCCAAAGAAAGCGGTTTCGTAGGTGGAGGCTTTGAACTCAAGGAGGGTCTTGAGGTAGGAGTTTCTTCCTTCGGTGGCAGTGATCTTGGGAGAAATCAGGGCGTAGGAATAATTCTTTTGCTTGAAGTATTGCT
>CAYJTI010000186.1:0-2792 GCA_964373135.1 uncultured bacterium
AACTTTCGGAAGGTTGTTATCTTCTGAGGACCAATTATCGGGACAAGACCGATCCTAAAAATCTCTGGAAGGCCTACATTCAATTGACGGAAGTCGAAGAGACCTTTCGGATGTTGAAAAGCGAAATGAGGATCCACCCCATCTTTCATCAAACCACCGAACGCGTCCAGGCGCATATCTTTGTTTGTTTCCTGAGCCTCGTGATGTACCGGACCTTGAGTCAGTGGATGCAGGCCGCTGGAATCGGTAACAGCCCAAGAAAGCTCATCGAAGAACTGGCCCATATTCGATCCATGGATGTTGTCCTCCCTCTCCAAGAGGGTCCGGAGTTAAAACTTCGGTGTGTTTCCCAACCGGACTTGTCGCAGCAAATTCTCCTGGACAGGCTTAAGATTTATCCCCCAAAACGCATCAATCGAATCAAAAATGTAGTGCCAACTTTGGGGGCCCAGTCGTCGTAACTTCAATGACTACAACAAACTCACTTTTGAAACTGGCGAAGTTGGGCTAGACAACTCCATTGATCAAGGCAAACTTTTTGGCCTTGGGGAGGGCCTTCACGGCGCATTCCCGGGTGAGGGCCTCGGTTCGAGACGGGCAGGCTTCTTGATAAACCAATTCCAGCGGGCGCCGGGTGCGGGTGTAGCGGGCAGCTTTCCCTTCGGAGTGGCTTTTAAAACGCCGCTCGAGGTCTTTGGTGATTCCTGTGTAGAGCGAACGGTCGGCGCATTTTAAGATGTAGAGGACCCATTTTTCCTTTCGCCTTCGCGCGGCCGGCCGGGTCTTTTCCTTGGCCCGCATCCGTTCCAGCATTTCTTTGTAGCGCTTATTCACAAGCTCAGGAGCTCTTTGATAGTGTTGAAATCTTTGCCTGTCCCCCTAAAGGTGCCTGTCCCCAAAGGGTGCCTGTCCCCTTTTTTTGAGATCCTCGGTGGCGCGGCGAAGCATCCGGCAGGACGTGTCCAAGCCGACGGCGTAAATGAAGCCCGACTGTTCGTGGCCCAAAATATTTCCGGCGCCCCGAATTTCCAAATCCTTCAACGCCACCTTGAAACCGGCGCCAAGTTCCGTGAACCGTTCAATCGCCGCAAGCCGCTTCTCGGCATCGAGTGTCATCACCCAGTTGCGGGGGACAATCAGGTGGGCGTAGGCCTGCCGCTTCCCGATGAAACGGCCCACGCGCCCCCGGAGCTGATAAAGATCGGCCAGGCCGAAACGGTCGGCCCGGTTGACGATCATCGTGTTGACGTTGGGAATGTCGATTCCGGATTCAATGATGTTCGTCGCAATCAGGCAGTCAATTTTCCGGTCGATGAAATCCTTGACCACCTTCTCAAGCGCCGGGGAGGGCATCTGTCCGTGGGCCACGCCAAAGCGGACGCCGGGCAAAATCGATTTCAAGTGGTCGTGTACGCGCTCAATCGAATCAATCCGGTTGTGGACAAAATAGACCTGCCCATCTCGCGCCAATTCGCGCTGAATCGCCCCGGCGATCTTCCGGTCGTCATATTCCGTCACCTCGGTCTGAATGGGGAGGCGCGTCCGGGGAGGCGTGTTGATGATGGAAAGGTCCCGGGCGCCGACAAGGGAGAGGTAGAGGGTGCGCGGAATGGGGGTCGCCGTGAGGGTCAAGACGTCCACGAGCTCCCGGAGCTTTTTCAATTTTTCCTTGTGTGCCACGCCGAAGCGTTGTTCCTCGTCAATCACGACCAGGCCCAAATCCTTAAACCGGACATCCGGCGAAAGGAGTCGATGGGTCCCGATGACCACGTCAACCTTTCCCTCGGCCAGTGCCTTGAGAATCCCTTTCTGCTCCTTCGGCGAGCGAAACCGGGAAAGGACCTCAATCACCAGGGGAAAATTTTTCGTCCGCTCCCGGAAGACCAAATAATGCTGCTCGGCCAAGACCGTGGTCGGCACAAGCAAGGCGGCCTGCTTTCCACCGAGCACCGCCTTGAAGGCCGCGCGCATCGCCACTTCCGTCTTTCCAAAGCCAACGTCCCCACAGAGGAGCCGGTCCATCGGCTTGGCCGATTCCATATCGCGCTTCACCTCTTCCGACGCCTTCAATTGGTCCGGCGTCTCCTCAAAAGGAAATTCCGCCTCAAACTCGCCCTGCATCTCGGAATCTTTGGCACAGGCAAAACCCGGACTCAGGTTTCTCCTCGCCTGAAGGGAGAGAAGATCGCGGGCAATCGTTTCAACGGCAAGGCGGGTCTTCGCCTTCGCCCGCTCCCATTCTTTCGAATGGAGGCGGGTGAGCTTTGGCTTTTTCCCCTCAACCCCGATGTAGCGCTCCAGGGGCTCGCCCGCTTCGAGGTAGAGGATTTCATTATGGTCAAATTCCAGCGCGACATGCAACCGCCGCTCGCCCCGGATTTCAATTTTCTTCGTGCCGAGGTAACGGCCGATGCCGTATTGAAGGTGGACGACCGTATCGCCCGCTTCAAGCTCGGTCACCTCCGTGAGCGGCTCAAAACTTTCGTAGCGCTCCCGGAGCCGGCTTGAGGGAGCTTCAAAGGGCTCGGTGAGGGGAATCAGGAGGACTTCTTCAAATCGCGTCAGGCTTTTTCCTTCGTGGGGGGAAAAATCTCGGATGGAGACAATCGTGTCCAGGTCGAAGCTCAAGCGAATCGGGGCACGGTAGGTGACCGGGTAAAGGTCGACCGTGGCGCCCCGGTCGGCGTATTCACCGGGGCTTGAGACAAAGTCTCTCCTCCGGTAACGGAGCTTCTGGAGGAGGGTCTCCAGCGGCGCCCGTCCAATCGTCTGCCCGACAAATAGCCTCTCCA
>CAYJTI010000187.1:0-2785 GCA_964373135.1 uncultured bacterium
AGATTGCTTCGACATCGTGTGGAACGCTGTCTCGCAATGACGAAAGCACTCGGGTCTCGTTCCCCAAGCTCTTAGAAATGTTGTGCGACATCGAAGGTCTTGAGCGTATTTCTTTCACCACTTCGCATCCACACGATGCTAGAGAAGAACTTTAAAGGGTCATTGCCCGAAATCCAAAGATCTCGCGGCGGTTTCATCTCCCGCTTCAATCCGGCTCAGACCGAATCCTCAAACGGATGAAGCGGCTCCATCAATATGAGGATTACAAGGCAAAGGTGGACCGGCTGCGGGAGCTTGTCCCGGATATTTCAATGACAACGGACATCATCGTCGGTTTTTCAGGCGAAACGGAGGAAGATTACGAGGCGACGCGCCGGGCCTTGGAAGAAATCCGTTATGACGGGGCTTACATTTACAAGTATTCGGTGCGGGCGGGGACTCCGGCTGCGAAACTTCCGGACGATGTTCCGCAAAAAGCGAAAGAGGAGCGAAACCGGGAGCTTCTCCAGCTTCAAAAGGAAATTTCCCTTGTGAAAAACCGCGCCTGGCTCGGGCGGACGGTCGAAGCTTTCGTCGAAGACCGGAGCGCAAAACGGGAAGACCAGCTGCTTGGGCGAACGATTCAAGAGAAGAAGGTTGTTTTTACGGCGCCTTCCGAAATCATCGGCACGTTCCAACGCGTGACGTTGCGAGCCTTCAAAGATGAAACCTTCCAAGGGGAGTGTTGTCCTGAGCCCGCCACGGAAGCGATGGCGGGCGAAGGGTCTCAGGCTCAGAGGTCCTTCGTCGGCCGCCGAGAAGCGTGGCGGCCTCCTCAGGATGACATTGCAAGGTAGCGTTATGCGGGCCGTGACGGCGGCCGAGATGCGCGGACTCGACCGCCGCGCCATCGAAGAGTTCGGCATCCCGAGTTACGAATTAATGGAGAAAGCGGGGGCCGCCGTCGCGCATGAGACCGCGAAACTCGCCGGGCCGCCTCCTAAGAAAATTTTGGTCCTCGCAGGAAAAGGAAATAACGGAGGAGACGGGCTCGTGGCGGCGCGTTATCTTCACGACCAAGGCTACGACCTTCAAGTGCTTCTTTTCTCGGAACGGGAAAAATTGAAGGCAGACCCGGCGCGGAATTTTGTCGAAAATGCGAAGCGGGGGATTGCCACGCGAATCGTCGGTGAGCATTTTGCCTGGGAGACCGTTCCCGGGCTTTTGCGTGAGCCGGATTTAATTATTGACGCGCTCTTTGGCGTCGGCCTCGACAAACCCCTGGGCGAGCCTTACCGAAGTTTGATTGAAAATTTAAATCAGGCGAATAAAAAAGTAGTAGCGGTCGACATTCCCTCCGGACTTGAGAGTGACACGGGAAAAATTTTAGGGAGTTGCGTCCGGGCAACGGTGACCGTGACGATGGGACTTCCGAAGAAAGGATTTTACGAAGGGGAAGGGCCGAAGGTGACGGGAAAGGTCGTGGTCGCAGACATTGGGATACCGAAGGAGCTGTTGAGATGAGGCATCATCCTTTCGTCATTGTGAGCCCGCCATTGAAGCAGTGGCGGAACTCCCTGCAATGACAATACGATTCGACCTCGCAGTGATAGGTGCGGGTCCGGGAGGATTTGAAGCCGCCGTCCGGGCCAGGGAGCTCGGCCTCAAGGTCGCCCTGATTGAAAAATCAGACCCGGGCGGGGTCTGTCTCAACACCGGCTGCATTCCGACCAAGGCCTTTCTCGCCTCGAGCCGCCTTCTCACGAAAATTCGGAACGCCGGCTTGTATGGCCTTTCGGCCTCAAAGGTTTCAGCCGAGCCCGAGGCCATCGTGGCGCGAAAGAACAAAATCGTCGAGACCCTCAAAAGAGGGATGCGCGAGACCCTTCAGAAGGCCGGCGTGGAATGGATTTCGGGACGCGCCTCCTTTGCCGGACCCGGCCGGCTCGTCGTCCATTCCAGTGCCGGCCAAAGGGAAATCGACGCAAAGAATATCGTTATCGCCACCGGCGCCTTTCCCACGCCTTTTCCCGGCGTTCCCTTCGACGGGAAGAAAGTCCTTTCTTCGACCGATCTCCTTGACCTGAAGACAATTCCGTCAAGGATTCTTATCGTCGGCGGCGGTGTCATCGGAGTTGAATTTGCCTCCTTCTTTAACGCGCTCGCAAGCGAGGTGACGATGGTGGAGATGCTTGAGCGAATCATCGCCACGGAGGATGAAGAAATCAGCCGCCGGCTGGAATCGATTCTCACGCGCAAGGGAATCAAAATTCAGACCGCCACCCAGGTGTCACTTCCCCTAAAAGGGGACAGGCAACTTAAAACGGAGATTTCGTCCGAGGACCCCGTCCTGGTGGCCGTCGGCCGGACGCCCAATATTGAAGGATTGGAATTGGAAAAAGCGGGCATCAAAGTCGAACGGGGGGCGATTTGGGTGAATGAATCCCTTGAGACATCGGTGCCAGGAATTTTCGCGATTGGGGATGTGACAAATCGGACAACCGGGCTCGCGCACGGCGCCTCAGCGGAAGGGATTCGAGTCGTGGATAATTTGAAAGGGCCAAAAGTCAAAATGGATTACCGGGCGATTCCGAGCGCGATTTACACCGACCCCGAAGTCGCGAGCGTCGGTCTCAAAGGTGACCGTCACCAAAAAGGGGAAGAGGCCGGTTCGGATAAGATGATTGAGGGCAAAGTCCTCTTCTCTTCGCTTGGGAAGGCCCATGTGGAAGGGGAGCCAGAAGGATTCCTCAAGATGACCGCCTCGAAGAAGACGGGAGAGATTCTCGGGGTCTCCGCCATCGAG
>CAYJTI010000188.1:0-2754 GCA_964373135.1 uncultured bacterium
GGCGGGTTTCCCGAACAGGTGGTGGTTAAGAAGAATTTCCCAGAGGACGACCGAAAATTCCTCCTCGAGGTCGCCCGCGATACGTGGCGCTTTTTTGATGAAGTTGTCGACCAAGAACACGGGCTTCCTTTGGACACAATTCAACTGGGAGAGGAAACTCCGCTGGAGACCTCAACGTGGATTGGTGATTACACCAATGTCACAAATATCGGGCTTTATCTGATGGTTCTTGTCTCGGCTTATGATTTGGGATTTATTTCAAGAGAAGAATCGATCGCCCGGATCAAAAAGACGCTGGATACCCTCGACCTCTTGGAACCGCATTCGAGCGGATTTCTTTATAATTATTACGACACGACGACGCTGGAAAAAACGACTTATTTTGTTTCCTTGGTGGACTGTGGCTGGCTCGCGGCCGGGCTCTATGTGGTCAAGGGTGCTTTTCCGGATCTCCTCGGCGAACGAGCTGACGCGATGCTCGCGAAAGGGAAATTTTCCTTTTTCTATGACCCCGTCGAACGGCAAATGCGGCATGGTTACTACGAACATCTTGAGGTTTACTCCGATTACCATTACGGGCCGCTCTATTCAGAGCCCCGGGCCATTAGTTACATGGCGATTGCCCGGGACGAGGCGCCGATGGAACACTGGTTCCTCGGCTTGGTGCGGACTTTTCCCGAGAGCTACGCTTGGCAGGTCCAGGAGCCGGAAAATCGGGGGGAGCGGACGACGCTTGGGTTGACCTATCCGGGCGGGCATTACGAATGGAAGGATCTGAAATATGTCCCGAGCTGGGGCGGTTCGGCGTTTGAGGCCTTGATGCCGGCGCTCGTTTTGGATGAAAAGGGACTCGCGCCGAAAGGGCTGGGATTGAACGATGTGCGTCATGTTCAGGGACAAATTCGTTATGCGCTCGAGGAGTTGGGATATCCGGTTTGGGGGATGTCCCCCTCCTCCGTTCCCGAGGGAGGTTATTCCGAGTATGGCGCGAAGCCCTTCGGAGCGAAGGGATATAAAGCGGGGGTCGTGACGCCCCATGCGAGCCTCTTGGCGCTCGAATTTGCTCCTGAGGCCGTGGTTGCAAATCTCAGGAAATTGGTCGAACTTTACGATATTTATGGAGAGTACGGTTTTTATGATGCGGTGAATGTGGAAACAGGGAAGGCGGGAAGAAAATATCTCGCGCTTGACCAGGCGATGATTCTGATTGCCATCAATAATTATCTGAACGACGGTGCGATTCGGAAGCGTTTCCACGCGGACCCCGTCATTAAAAAGGCCGAAGTTCTTTTAAGCGCTGAGGACTTTGGCATCGAGTGAGGTTAACCAACGGCATGCGGCTTACCGATGGGATCTACCGCATCTCAGCGTTTCCGCAAGATATCTTGGTTGCCTTCTCAAGCCGCCAATATGATGCGCGCAAAGATCTTTTTTTGTTCCTCGATTCTTTAGGTGTGACCCCCCGGCGATTTAGCACGGTCAAGCAGGTCCATGAAGCTAAAGTCGTGACGGCTTCTCCCTCGGTGGATTCTTCAGGGGAGGTCGAGGCGGACGCCATGGTCACCCAGGAGCGGGGGCTTCCGCTTATTATTCGGACCGCCGACTGTGCGCCGCTCTTTTTCTTTGACCCCGAACATCGGGCGGTCGGAATTTGTCACGTGGGCTGGCGGGGGGCAAAAAAAGGGATTGTTGGGCGTGTCATGGAACGGCTTGCGAGCGAGTTTGGCTCAAGGCCCGAGTCACTCCAAGTGGGAGTGGGGCCCGCGATTTGCCATTCCTGTTATGAAGTCAGGAGTGAGTTCCAAGGGTATTTCCCGGGTAACGTTCGGGAGCGGAGCGGCCGGTATTTTTTTGATTTGGTTCGAGAGGTCAAAGACGAGCTCAATCGTTCCGGCGTCCCTCGTGAGAAGGTTTGGGAGTCGGGGTTTTGTACCGCGTGCGCCACGGGTCAATTTTTTTCGGCCCGGCGGGAGGGGGAGGAAACGGGGCGGTTCCTTTCCGCGGTTATGTTAAAATAATTTCGGACGGTTATGATTCAGGCGACTCAAATTCGAAAAGGGATGACGATTGTTCACGAGAACGAAATTTATGTCGTTCTCGAACAGCGGCATTACACGCCCGGCAACAAGCGGGGCTTTGTCCAGGCCACGCTCCGAAACATTAAGACGGGAAAGGTGACGCAGACAAGATTTGCCTCCGAGGACCGGGTGGAGCCGGCGCAGCTTGACCCGAAGCTGGTTCAGTATCTCTATCAGGATGCGCAGGGTTTCCACTTCATGGACCTTCAGGCCTACCACACATTTCCCGTCGGGGAAGAGGTGGTGGGGGACGGGAAGCATTATCTCAAGGAGAACATGGAAGTTGAGATCCTCTTTTACGAGGGAAAGCCGGTGGAGCTCCAGCTCCCGAAGGTGGTCGTCCTCAAGGTGACGGAATCGCCGCCGTGGGTGAAGGGGGATTCCGTGTCCAACAATATGAAGCCGGCCGTCTGTGAGACCGGGCTCAAGCTCCAAGTCCCGATCTTCATCGACGAGGGGACTGAAATCAAGGTCAACACGGAGACCGGTGAATACGTCTCCCGAGCCTGAAAGGCAATGAAGAATTAAAAATGTAAAATGAAAAATTGAGGAGCCACTTCGCGGCCTTAATTTCTTAACGCCGCGAAGCGGCCCCAAAATTCTTCATTTTTAATTTTTCATTTTTCATTGCTTTCCCGGGCGGTTAGCTCAGCCGGTTAGAGCGCTGCGCTCACAT
>CAYJTI010000189.1:0-2748 GCA_964373135.1 uncultured bacterium
CTCCGGAACGCTTGAAGATTATCGGGGCCTCTCGCGCCGCTCGCCCCTGCTGGCGGCCGGCCTCTTTCTCGCCCTGCTGTCACTCGCCGGGGTGCCGCCCTTGGCCGGATTTTTCGCTAAATTTCTCGTGCTTCTGGCCGTCGCCAAAAGTGAACTTTTCTGGGTTGTTTTCCTGGGGGCCGCGAATGTCGCGATTTCACTTTACTATTATCTCAATGTCCTCCGGATGGTTTACATTGAAAAACCGAAGGTGACGACGCCCCTTTCCGTGACGCTTCCCTCCACGTTTCTTCTTTTGGGACTCATGCTCGGCATGGTCGCGATTGGAATCTGGCAGGCGCCTTTCTATCGATGGGCCTCTCTCGCAGCTTTGAGTCTATTGTAGTAGAGCGTTTCGTAAATTCATCTCTGGTTTCCCCCTCACCCTTAACCCTCTCCCCCAGAGGGAGAGAGGGGGGGATGAGGGGGTTAAAACCGGCGACGAATTTGAGAAACGCCGTAGGAGGAAAAAGGTTAAATTTATCCGGTCCCTTTTTCCTGGGGTTGATTTTATTTCTGCTTTCTGGAGGAATTTCAATGGAAAAAAAGATTATTCGAACCGAGGAGGAATGGCGGAAGCTTCTGAGCGCCGAGCAATACCACATCTGCCGCGAAAAAGGGACCGAGCCCGCCTTCACGGGGGCTTACTGGCAGACGAAGGAAAAGGGAATCTATCTCTGCGCCGCCTGCGGAACGGCCCTTTTCAGCTCCGAGACGAAATTTGATTCGGGCACGGGCTGGCCCAGCTTTTGGGCGCCCGTCAAGCAGGAAAATATTGAAACGGAAGAGGACCGCACGCTCTGGATGAAACGGACGGAGGTCCACTGCGCGGTCTGCGGCTGTCACCTCGGCCACATCTTCCCGGACGGCCCCAAACCGACCGGCCTCCGCTACTGCATCAACTCCGCCTCCCTCAACTTCAAAGGGGACAGGCACCTTTAAGGGGACAGGCAAAAGGGGCGTGCGCCGGATAGGATACTTATCTTTCTCCTGGATGGTTCCGTTTATTCGAGGGGGGGTGAGTATAGGTCACACTTAACTTGAGTTCTGCACTTTTCCCCTCTCCTCTTTGGGGAGAGGGCAGCGAAGCAGTCCCCGCAGGGGGTTAGGGTGAGGGGGAAGTCGAGACCTGAACCCCCCCATCCTTGCCTTCTCCCCCAAGGGGGAGAAGGGAGATTCTGAAAATTTTCAGAACTCAAGTTAAGTGTGACCTACTCCACCGCTTCAAGAAGGGGTGAGCCGACATAGCGCCAGTGCCAGGGCTCGAAGGTGATGCCGGACTTTCCTCTCGGGTAGGATAGTTCGAAACCGAATTTTCCAGCGTTCTTGAGAAGCCATTCATATTCAGGAAGCCGCTCAAACTCCTCCACATTATCTTCTCCGTTGATTCCCTCTTGATTGATGAAATCAATCGCCTGGCGGCCGGGCGCCCCGTGCTCGCTATGGCCCGGGAGCGCAACCCAGTGGCCCGTTTCGACGAGCGAATACTTGTGCTTCGGAAGGTAGAAGAGAAAGGTGTAAAGCTGGTAAGCGGGCGAGCGGTAACCGGATTCCACGAGGAGCCGCCTGCCAAGGTCCTGCTCCATCGCCTGCATCATCGCTTCGTACGCTGAGAAAACATTTTCCGGGAGGACCTGCGGGTCGATTTTTTTCTCTTCTCCATTTTTGACAAAAACCTGATTTTCAATCCGTTTGCCTGTCCCCTTAAAGGAGCCTGTCCCCTTTTCGGGGTTAATGGCCCGCACCCGGTCCAAAAATTTCCGTTCGTCCCCCCCGAGCCCCGCATAAAGCTCCTCAAAGGTCGCTAACGGGGCCGTCCCCTCTTTTTGTCTCAGGGGCACCCACGTTTCCCAATGAGCCAGAATCCGGTGGAGGGTGACTCTTTCATTTCCGGAAAGAACATCCCACCGTTTCGCGCACCCAAAGACGAAGACGGCCGCGAGGAAAAGAAAAAGAAAAAAGGGACAGGGCATCTTCAACCAATGCATTGGCCGCCTGTCCCCTTTTTTGGTGACGGTCACCTTCTGCGCTTTCTCTCGTTCATCGGCGCCTCCCGAGCAGCTTTCTCAGTTCCGACTTTAGCTCCGAATAACTTTTTGGCCTGGGCGAGGCGATGCGGGCGGCGCGGTGGAAAAGATAAATCGCCTCCCCTGCCGGGTAGCGCCGGCCCCAGGTCTCGCGGCCGTAATTCTCGAGAAAATCTTCCACCTGCCGCCGAAATAAGAAACCGGCGGTCGATTTGGGACTCCTCCGGAGGGCCCGGCCCAGGACGGGGCAAAGGCGGCGCCAGGAGGTCTTCTGTCTCCGAAACACTTGGATGACATCACGGAGGTCCGGGTCGAGATAACGCGCAAGTTTTCCAATCGCCCAGTAAGCCGGCTCCAGCAGCCGGACCTCCATCTTTCCAAATTTCCGAAAGGGGCGCGTGTGACGTTCATAGTCCAGAAGCGTAATCGAGGACCACCGGTCAATATCCTCCGCATATTGCAGCGCAATCCCGGTCCTCTGGCTCACCCGGCGGGCCGCTTCGCCAAACGCATTCCATTGTCTTTCCTTTGCCCCGGGCGAGCCCGCCTTGAGCCTCAGGGCAAAATCGAGATCGACCGTGGGCCGGACCCGGCCGTAGAGGGCGCCGGCGCCGGCGCCGGGCAGGATGTTTTCGCAAGGCGCCGGGAAGTGCCGCGCACGCAGCTGGAAGTAGCGGACAAT
>CAYJTI010000190.1:0-2725 GCA_964373135.1 uncultured bacterium
CAAACGCCCCTTCCCGCCGGGCGCGCTCGAGAATCTTCGCGGCAGTATCCACGCCCTCCAACGAAAAGGCCCGAGCGAGAGGCGTCACGACAAGATGCACCTGATTTTCTGAGCAGGCGAATTCAAGGCCGGGAATTACGAGAAAATCCCTCGTCGAACGAGCCCGACACTCGCCGATAAAATTTTCGAACTCTGAGATTGAAAGAAACCGCTTTTCGGCCCGGTTGTAGGCATGCTCACTCATTAAGGCAAAGGAAAGCCCCTTCCCTCGAAGGAGCCCAACCAGATCTTCCAGTGAAATCTGACTGTCATAAGAATAAAGGGAATGAAGATGAAACGCGCCTCGGTAAGTCGTCATTCAGCCCCCCCGTTCTTCTCCGGTAATCGGAAGGGACGGCTTAAAAACCGAAAAATGGTTCTGACGATGACGGCGGCGGTCGCTACGATTCCGGGGAAGGGGTCTAAGATTTCCAAATCGGCGTAAATCTGCCGGCGTTGAAAAAAGGAACTGAAATATTCCCACACCCCCTCCCCTCGCGAGGGAAAGGGGAGGTCTTGCTCGGAGGGTTTCCCCTTCAACGTGGTCATCAAACGGGTGGTCTCTTTCCAAAGAGAACGCATCGCGATTCCTTGAGCGTAACGATTCGCCCGTTCCGCTTCTTTCCCTCGGACGAGCGTCTCGAGGTAAAGATAAGGAAAATTGACGCCGCAGGCCAAAGGGAGTGCCAAGGTCCCCCAGAATCGGCCGTTGATTTCCATAAACCAAGCCTTCTCGGTTTCATCGTCGATTCGAAATTCCACCATCGCCGCTCCCTCAAAGTCGCACGCCCTGAGCAACGCCGCACTTGGCTCAACCAAATCTTCGCGCAAGGGAATACTCCGGGCGGCGCTGCTTCCCGAGCCGAACGGATTCATTTCTCGAATCCGTTCGTGGCAGAAAACCGCGAGCGCTTCCCCTTTTTTCATCAGGATTTCGACCCCCACTCCTTTCCCTGCCACCCATTTCTGAACGCAGGGAAGCGACCGGCCCTGTCGAAATTTTCGAAGCAGCTCCTTTAAGGTCCATGGCTCAAAGGCCACGACGCTTTCCCCGACTCGGACAGTTCCGTTCTTCTCGTCGTAATAACGGGAATAGTGCGGTTTGACAACCACGGGAAATCCAAGAGGCGCTGCTTCTTCCTCCGCCCCTTCGATGGACTCGGGATAGACCGTCGACGGAACCGACAGTCCACATTTTTCTGCTAGCTCATAGCCAAAAAACTTGTTGGTGACTCTTTCATAACTCTCAGGGCTTGGCATGCAGAAAGGAGTCTTCGGTAACTTCTCTCGAAATTTTTCCAAGACAACGGTCGTGGAGTCGCTCGCGGGAAAAACCGCTTCGTAACGATTCCGGCGGAGGAGCTCCGACACGCGAGAAACAAACTCTTTTGGAAAATGCAAAGGCGAGGGATAAAGGAAGCGCCGGCCCGCCCGAAAAGACCAGTAGGCCGGTCCCCATGGGCTCGTGCCGGCGACGTGAACTGGAATATTCTTCTCACTCAAGCCCCGGACGATGGCCAAGGCCTGGTCGGTCTCCGCATCCAAAACGAGTATGGGCTCACGAGCGGTCATCGGGAGCGCCAAGCCCCCTCGCCCTCCCCTCTCCCCCTCTGGGGGAGAGGGTTAAGGATGAGGGGCAAACCAGAAATGAATTTAGGAAACGCCGTATGAGGATGCAGGTTTAGTCTCCTGAATTTGCCTTTGAGTTCTCTTGCCGCCAAATTTTGAGTACACCTCATTCCCCACTTCATTCATGTCAATCACAAGGGTCTCGTCACGGTCTCGCTCGTTTCTGTAAGGCGCGACGTTGGCGACTTTGATTTTCTCGATATCCTCCGATTTGAATCCAGACTCTTTAAGGGCGCATCGAATGAGCCCGGGGGAATTTTGCGGCAGCGCACTGGTTAACATTCCAAACTCGTCATCCGACGTCGTCAGCATCGCCTGCGAAGCGCTCAGGAAATTTCCAACGAGAGGCCCGATGACGTGAATATTTCGAACCGGGGTCAGTTTGTTCTCCTTGAAAATTCCTTGCAGATGCCTCAATTCGGCCTGACTCGGGAGGACAATAAAGTCTCTCACGCTCGAATGGGCGCCTTGGACGCTAGCGACGGCAGAAAATAAAAGAACCGCCCCCACCGCCCAGTTTCCCCTTTTCCCCAAGAAAGTTAAGCCGATTTCCCGGATGGCAAAAAACAAGGCGACGACCGTCAAGGCGTGCAGCGCACTAATCATCCGGTAGCTCAGCCGATAGAATTCGGCCGATAAATAGGGAAGCATCGCCAGGGGGAAGAGAAGGAGGATAAGGAGTCCCTTCGAGAGGGCTTCTGAAACACTTCTTCCCCTTCTTAATAGGTTGACGAACCCCACCGCCGCTCCAAAGAATAAAACCATCGCGACCGCTGGAGCCAATCGATGGGAGGGGGGCATTTCCCAGAGACTCCAAGCAAGGAAGACCGAATTGAAAAAAATCCGTATTTTATCTGGAATATTCTTCACGATCTCCACCTGGTGCCCCCCCATAATGGCGGCGGGTATCTCCACCCAAGAGGGGAGCCACGCATACATCAACTTTGCAAAGACGAGGTAAACAGCGGCCGTGGCGAAAAAAATGCCGAGAAGGTAAACGGATTTTCTGCCTCCCACCCCTTCCGGGGGAAATGAATTGAGCAACGGGACGGCGACG
>CAYJTI010000191.1:0-2686 GCA_964373135.1 uncultured bacterium
ACGAGGCCTAGGAGAAGGGTATAAGGAGCAAAGAGGTGGAGTTTTCCTTCTCTCACAAGACGCGCTAAAAGGAAAATGGCGAGGAGGCCTGAAAGGAGGGCGGTGAGGAAGCCGGCGGCCAAGGCCTGACGGCTGATTTCTGAGAAAACGAAACCGCCGCGGAGTTCAAGGAGGGCCGCGCCGGCAATCGCCGGAATTGCGAGGAGAAATGCGAATCGAAACGCCGTTTCCTTCGTGAGGCCCCGAAAAAGTCCGGCGGCAATCGTGGTACCGGAGCGGGAAATTCCCGGGATGATGGCAACGGCTTGAAGCGTTCCGACGAAAAGACCGTCGAGCCACGCCGCCTTTTCGATCTCCTTCTCCCCTTTTTGAAAATACCGCGTGGACCAGAGCAGAACGCTGTTGACGAGGAGGGCGGTTCCCACGGCGCGGAGTGAGCCAAAGAGCGCCTCAAACCAATCCTTGAAGAGGAAGCCGATGAGGGCCGTCGGAATTGAAGCGGCCACAATCGCCAGGGCCCAGCGTGAATGCGGCGCCCTCTCGAAAATATAAGCCGCCGGTTTTTTTCGAATCAGAAAAAAGAGGCCGTAAACCGAGTCGCGCAGCAAAAGGGCGGCGTCGCGCGCAAAGTAAATCAGAAGAGAAACCAGCGTGCCGAGGTGGAGCACGACATCGAAGGCGACGAGCGGCGTCCGAAAGCCGAGCAGGTGCTGGGCGAGAACGAGGTGGGCCGAGCTTGAGACCGGAAGAAATTCGGTCAGCCCCTGAACCAACCCCAGAATCGCCGCTTCCGCCACGCTCATGTCGTACCGGTTCTGACGAACCGGTTCTGGCGAACCGGTTCTCCAGGGGACACTTTACAAATTTGTAAAGTGTCCCCGGCAGAACCGGTTCCGCTTTTAAAGGTATTCACTTGCCTTCCGCTGCTTGAGGGCACGGACGACGTCGCGGATCCGCTCGGTTTCGGAGCGGGGGCAGATGAGAAGCGCATCGGAGGTGTCGATGACGACCAATTCTTTGACGCCGAGCAGGGCCACGAGCCGGTCATTCGATTTGACCAAATTGCCGTGACTTCGAAGAAAAAGGGCGTTGCCCTGGTAACGGTTTTTGGCCCGGTCCCGCTTCCAGAAATCCGCGAGACCGAGCCAGCCGCCGAGGTCCTTCCATTCAAAGGGGGCGGCGAGGGAGCGGGCGGCTTTGATTTTCTCCATCACCCCATAATCAATCGAAATGGAGGGAAGAGCTCGATAAATTTTCGCGAGCGCCCGTTGGCGGCGGGTGCCTCCCGGAAACGGGGCAAGTTTCGAAAAAGCTGGATAAAGTTGAGGAAGATGACGCCCGACCGCCTCCTTGAACGCATCCAGCCTCCAGGCAAACGTTCCCCCATTCCATAAGAAATTCCCCCGCTTCAAAAATTGGCGCGCCCGCGCTACGGACGGCTTCTCGTGGAATCGGCGGACCGGGTGGAGCCGGAGGCCATTTTTTAATTTCTTCGCCGCGCCCACTTCCATATAACCGTATGAGGGCGTCGGAAACGTCGGGTGCATTCCAAGAAGGACCGGACGATCGTCAGCCAGGGCGAGGGCGGCCTTCAGGGTCTTGAGGTAAAGCGGCTTCGGACGAATCTCCTGGTCGGAGGGGAGAAGGATAAAACGGGCGCCGGGGTCGCGCTTTTCAATTTGACTTGCGGCATAGACCGCGCAGGGAGCGGTATTGCGGACCACGGGCTCGCCCAAAATATTTTCGCGCGGAATCCTTGGGAGGAGCCGCTTCGCTTCACGCGCATGCTCCTCTTGAAGGACAATGAGAATGCGCCGCGGTGGAAACAGGGGGAAGAGGCGCTCGACCGTATTTTCAAGGAGCGTTTTTCTTCCGACGAGGCGGAGGAAAGGTTTGGGGCACTTGGCGCGGCTCTCGGGCCAAAACCGGGTCCCCGGCCCCCCGGCCATCACCACCGCCCAATTCATGTTAACCGCTCCTCCCTCATTACGGCTCCCCTTTTTCCCTGTCCCCCGTGGTACTGTCCCCCGTGGTAGGTCACACTTAAGTGTGACCTACCTAGTGTGACCCACTTTTCTTAACTAGCCCCTCGATCAGATTCTGGATTTCTTTCAAACGTTTCTCTGAGGCCGCCTCGAAGCGCATCACGAGGACCGGCTGGGTATTCGACGCGCGAATCAGGCCGAAGCCGTCGTCAAATTCAAGGCGCGCGCCGTCAAGGTCGTTCACCCGATATTTCGCCTTCAGTTGGTCAACCACCCCCTGCACGATCTCAAACTTTTTCCGGTCATCCCGCACCGCGACACGAATCTCGGGGGTGGTGAAAACCGGCGGGAGATCGGAGAGGAGTCCGGAAACGGGCTTCTTCTCTTCATCGAGAATTTCCACCATCCGGCAGGCGGCATAGAGGGCGTCGTCAAATCCATACCAGCGGTCGGCGAAAAACATGTGGCCGCTCATTTCGCCTCCGAGCGCCGCCTTCTCCTCTTTCATCTTCGCCTTAATGAGCGAGTGCCCCGTCTTCCACAGGATCGGCCGCCCGCCGTGCGCCGCGATGTCGCGGTAAAGGAGCGGTGAACATTTCACATCGCCGATGATCTTTGCCCCTTTGTTTTTTTTGAGGACCTGCCGCGCAAAAATGAGGAGGAGCCGGTCGCCCAAACTTGGATTTCCCTTTTCATCCACG
>CAYJTI010000192.1:0-2681 GCA_964373135.1 uncultured bacterium
ACAAAATAGTAGATCTCCGTTGGGAGGCCTTTTTTGAGTGCCTCCTAGCTCAAATTTGCTGCGGGTTCCACCCCGACGGCCTTCATTCCTTCGTTTTGATAGCAGCTGAGCAAAAGGCCGTCGTTGCTTCCAATATCGACCGCCAAAAAGGGCCCGTTTTTTCGGAGAAGCCGGGACTTGGCGTCCCTGGCATAATCGGAGAAGTGTTTGCGAAAAGTGGCGGTGGTGGAGCTCACATAAAGATAATTCGAAAACATTTTTTCGGGAGGGACGACGTGGGTGAGCTGGACAAGGTAACACTGGGGACACCCCGTGACGCTTAAGGGGCAGGTGAACTCCTCCTTGTCGGCCTCTTCTTTTGTGAGAAAAGAGTTTGCCAGGGGCATGACGCCCAAATCGAGGAAGGGTTCGAGAAGGCGGGAGTCGCAGTATCGGCAGCGAGTCCTGCGATACAAACCAGTTCTTGAGTTCTGAAAATTTCCAGCATTTCCCTTCTCCCCCTTGGGGGAGAAGGTAAGGATGAGGGGGTTCATCTCTCGACTCTCCCCTCACCCTGACCCTCTCCCCAAAGGGGAGAGGGGAAAAGTGCAGAACTGAAGTCAGTTTTGGGTTCGAGCTGGGGAAGCATCGTTTAAGCAGGGGGCGGGGGATTGACGGCGGTCAATCGGCCATGGCGGATGACGATATCCCCTCCAGATTCTACTTTGATTTTTCCTTCGACGATTTCAAGGATTTTGTCGGCCACGAAATCAGGGCTCTGCTGGCGCTTTGCCTCGTCTCGCCCAAAGAGTTTTTCCCGCATCGGGGTATTCATGCCGCCCGGACAGACCGTGACCCATCGGATTCTCCGCTCCAGATTTTCCTTGGCAAAGCTTTGCGTCAGGGCGACGACTCCGAATTTACTGGCGGAGTAAGCGCCCAACGAGGGGACGGCCCGCTTCCCGGCGTAAGAAGCGATATTTAAGACCCAAGCTCCTTTCCGGCGTTTGAGGAGAGGGAGGGCGTATTTACAGACGAGAAAGGTCGAGAGAAGGTTGGAAGAAAGGTGCCTCTGAAATTCCCGGAGAGTTTCTTTTTCCAATTCCCTCAATCGGCCGCCGTAGCCCGCATTATTGATGAGGATGTCAAGCCGCTTTCGGCGCCGCCCAAGCTTCGCGAAGAACCTCTTCACTTGAGCTTCGGAACAGAGGTCCACCCGCTCAAGCTGGAAGCGAGAAGTTTCCCGAATCTGATTTCTCGCCTGGGGCCAATGCCGCTCGCTCCTTGTCAAACCGTAAACTAGGTCCCCTCGAGCCACAAAGCGTTCTGCGAGACGAAGCCCGAGGCCGGTGGCGGCCCCGGTAATCACAATCACCTGATTCATTCCCGGCGGGCTTTGAGCTTCGGATTGAGATACCCCTCAATCACCGGGAAGGCGAGGGTGTCCTCTTCGTATTTTCCCTCTTCTCTCTGACAGGTCGTGAGGGCGAGGAAGACAGAGTCTTCGGTAAATTTTTGGGCGTGGGCCGTCAGGGGAGGAGTGTTGACCAAATCTCCCGGCCGGACTTTAAGGACCTGTTTTTTCGATGGATTCTGGACGTCACAAGAATGACTTTCAAAGGCGCCGCTCACGAGGTAGATGTATTGGTGGTCCTTTTGGTGGTAATGATTTCCGCGGACCGAGCCTTTTTTTGACGTAATCATGGCAATATGCTCAATCCGTCCTTCAAAAAGATTATGAATGGCGCCCCGTTCATCGACCACGGCGGGGTCAATCCGCCTCAAAGTTTCCATCGTCAATTTCCCCGGAACCACTCGATGGTTCTTTGGAGACCCGTCTTCAAATCATGTCTTGGATTGAAACCGAGGTGTGATTTAATCTTCGTAATATCCGGGCAGCGCCTTTTTGGGTCGGTCGAGGCGTAAACCGCATGCGGGGGGTCGATATTCACAAGGTCCACCCGGTAGGGCATGGAATCCGCCACGAGTTTCGCAAGCTCTCGGACCGAAATCTCCGGTTCCGGGTTGCCCACATTAAAGCTTTCCCCGGTTGCCTCAGAGAAAAGGACCAGGAAAAACGCTTCGATGGCATCATTGATGTAGCAGAAAGACCTCGTGTTGCGTCCGTCGCCATGAATCGGAAGGGGCTCCCGCCGGAGGGCGTGTTCAATAAAGTTGGGGAGGACGCGGTAGTCGTCCGGGCGGATGCCGGGGCCATAGACGTTGAAGGGGCGGACGATTTTGACGGGGACATTGTAAACCCGCCAGAAGGTGAGGCAGATCGTTTCCCCGAAACGTTTGGATTCATCGTAACAGGCACGGGGGCCCGCAATCGATACGTTTCCGTTGTAAGTTTCGGGTGTCGGGACGTGGCGGTCGTCCGGGTCCCCATAAACTTCGCTGGAGCTCGCAAAAAGGAAGCTCTTCACGTGCTTCTTACGGGACAGTTCCAGCATATTTCGAGTGCCGAGGGTCCCCACGTCCATCGTTTCGACAGGGTATTTGGTGTAGTAAACCGGCGAGGCAATCCCGGCATTGTGAATGATATAGTCAATCGGTTCTTCGGTCGCAAAGGGTTCGATGACATTTTGTTTCTTAAAGACGAGATGGTTGTCTTCGGCGATGACCTGATGTTCATAACCCGTCACAAAGTTATCCAGAAGAATGGCCGAGGCCTTTTTTCTCAAGCTCTGCTCATTCAA
>CAYJTI010000193.1:0-2617 GCA_964373135.1 uncultured bacterium
TCAGGGAGGGTCAGGAAGCCGCTCGTTCCATCAAAAGAAGCTGAAGCACCGCCGAATTTGGATTGGGCGGTGGTGATCTTGGTGTCGCCCTGCGGTGTCACCTTGTGGAAAGAATGGCCCGGCAGGAACTCCTGGTCCACGTAGCGGCTTTCGACGTAATCGACGGCGCTCGTCGGCGTCCCGTAGATTTCGATTTCGTTGACGCGAAAACTGGGGCTCGAGTTATTGGCGACTCGGCCGCCGAAGCGGACAAACCGGGCGTTGACCGGACTGAAGAGCACCCGCTGCCAGCTCCGGGAATCCCCCGTCGAGCGATTAAAGACCCGTGTCCAATCGGTTCCGTTCTCTGAGACGTCAACCCAGTAGGAATAGAGCGTATGGCTGTCGGAGGCATCATCCAGAAGGACCCGGAGTTCGGAGACGGCCGCTCGTTCTTTTAATTCCAGCTCGTAGTAATTTCCACCGCTGTCGTTGTAAGCAGCCGGCCGTGTGCTCCGGTCGCCGTCGAAAAGCTGCGGTGCATTGTCTCCGTGGTGACTCCTTGCTGATTTCACCTCGACTTTGCGGCTCGTCTTGTAATGGGTCGTGGTCACTTTCGTGACATTTTCAAGCGCATCTTTTTCATAGACAAAGCTTTCAGCCCGTCCTCCGTGTTGGACTTCGGTGAGGAGCTCCCCTTTGAGGTTGAAGGTGCGTTTCACGGTGCTTGCCACAGGCCACCCCTTCGGCGGATAAATCCGCATTTCCTCGAGCCGGAAATCGTTCGAGCCATTGTCAGACGCCATTCCTCGAATTCTCACAAATCGAGCCTTGACAGGCCAGAAAAGATCCTGCTGGAGGCCCCGGTAAAATGCGCTCGTTTTATCGACCACGGTGAACCAATTCACCCCGTCGAGCGAGGCATCGATTTTGTATTTGATTCCGAAATCCCGCCAGTAATAAGTCTCCACCCGGCCCACGACGGATAGCCCTTCCAGCTCGAAGGTCACGGCTCCGCCTAGATTCGCGCCGGTATGGGCCCCAAATTTTCCGTCAATCGCCCGTTCCGCATATTCGTAGGTTCCATTACTGCTGTTTTTATCATTCGTCGCAATGGCAACCGGAAGGGCTGAAGTGAGATCCTCCCCCTCACCCCTACCTTCTCCCCCTCCGGGGGAAAGGGAGAAGGGTGAGGGGGCATCTCCCACCAGCACAATCACATCCTTCCCATCCTTCCTCACATGCCAGTCCGTGCGAATCAGATTCCCTTCAATATCCCGAATCTCCTCCGGCACCCGCTCTTCATACCGAATCCCATTGAAATGAAGCGAGAGGGAGGTGAAATCATCCTTCACGTAGGGCTCAGTGGAAGGCGTGAAATTCGAAGTGTAACGGGCAATCCCTTTGGAGAGGCGCACCTCATCGATCCAGCTCGGCTTGATGTAATTGGCGGCGTGGCCCCCATCCTCATCATCCTCGAGACCGACGTAAACATGAGGCAGGTAGACCGTGTCTCCCGAATAGGTGGCGGTCGGGCCTTCTTGCACGCCATTGACGAAGAGCTTGAAGGTCTCACCCCGGCGCACCCCTGCCAGGTGATACCACTGATTCGTCTGGGCTGTGGCGTTGCTCGAGATTTGCCAGCGCTGTCTGCCGTGGGTCGCACCGGAGAAAAAGAATTTCCCGTTATCATTCACGACGAGATTTGTGTTGTTATCGCCGTTATCCAAGCTGACAACGTATTGAGTCCCCGCAATCTGCGTGAACCGCACCCACGCTTCGATCGTGAAGTCACCCGTATCCATGTCAAAGTCACTCGTCTGGGCAACCTTAAGGTAATCCCCCTGGCCATCGAAGTAGGCACTTGAGGTGCCGACCCTGGCCTGGGAGGTATCGACCCGGGGGTTGCCGTGCACCGTCAGTTGCTCTCCGAAGCCTTGGTTACTCTCCGGCTTACGCTCCTTCACGTAAACCACCCTGCCTTCGGGGTCCCGTTTCTCCTGGCGGACAAGGCCGAAGGCGTCGGTCGCGGTGACGACACTCAAAGCGCCTTCAGTGGTGTAGGCAGTAGTCTGTTCGGTGTAGGCGAAGCCGTAAGCTTCAAGCTCGGTGAGCATCGCGTAAAGATAAAGGGACCCGTCGGGCTGTTTGGCTGTCATATCCCGGAGGCGAATGGCGCGCACGTCTCGCTCGGCGAATTCAAAATTCCAAAGGGTCTTCGGCCAGGCATTGGTTTGATAAACGATTTCGGTCCAGACGGCACTGGTGGAGACGGGATCGTCTTTTGTGACCTCAAGGCGGAAGGTATCAAGGCTGTAGCCCGGATTCCCGGCATAAAGGGTGTTCAAGCGAATGTTGTGCATACGCTGGAGGGAGCCCAAATCTAATTGGTACCAATTCGGGGCTGAATTGTAACTGGAAAGCCAGACCGTGCTGGAGTTCTGGTCCACGGCCTTGTCGGGTGTGTAGCCAGAGTTGTAGCTCGTGCTCGCTGTGGCGGGACGAGCAAAGGCAAGGTTTTCTGTTTTTCCATTTCGTTCCTTGAGATAAACGATTCTTCCCTCGGAATCTTTCTTCTCCTCCCGGACAAGGCCGAAGGCGTCGGTCGCGGTGACGACACTCAAAGCGCCTTCAGTGG
>CAYJTI010000194.1:0-2566 GCA_964373135.1 uncultured bacterium
CGAAGGACCGCGCAAGCAGCACTTTACGTGCCGCTTGGCGGCTCGTAAACGTGTCCCAAAACCAGATTCTTCGCCGAGCCAACCGCTCGGCACCGGATGACCAAGCGGCCAACCGCCGCTCGACCGACCGGCGGCCTCGGCGAAGCAGCCCCCTTGCGGGGCCGGCCTCAGTATGACGTTTTGTTAGGTGCTCTAAGTAACATGTCCCCTTATTTCCTATATTAACGGCTGAACCCTAAGGAAATAAAGAGGATTAAATTGATTCCGTGGCTCGTAAAACAAAGGGGGCAGGGCACCCGGGTCACGAAAATCAGGCTGTAGGCCAGGTAAACCGAGCGCACGACCGAGAGCCCGGCAGCCAGGAAAGCGATTCCCCACAAGAGGTGGGGCAATTCATGAATTGCCCCTCCCATAAAAATAAATCCGACATAGAGATACAGGCCGATGCCATAAACGGAATTGGGAATGCCAAAAAGTTTTGCTCGAGGGGTGTAGATCACAAGCTGGCAGCTTTGTTCTTTGAGCTGACAGAACTGGGGGATCCATTTCACGTTGGGGGAAAACCATTTGTAGGAAACTCCCGTGAAGTAAACGGAAATCCAGAGCCCTATGATGCATAAACCGATCGCAATGAGATTCATGTTAGAAATGCGGGCGCGTATTCTACCCGTTGGAGGCCCTGTTGTCTAGAAGCTCTCGAAACTGGGAGCGCAATAATTCTGGGGACAATAATTCTGGGCATAATTCTGGGGACACAATACTTAATTATGAAAAACACCCGACAAAACGTCATTCTGAAGCCGGCCCCACAAGGGGACTGCTTCGCTGAGGCCGAAGGATCTGGCTTTGAATTAAGTATTGTGTCCCCAGAATTATGCCAGAATACCCTTCTGATGCCGCCGGCCTTTAGAAGAATTGACTTAAACGAACCGCACCCCCACGAGCTCTACCTTCCGGAGGGGGCGGGCCCCTTTCCCCTGATTTGTTTCACTCCGATTCTGGGCCGGCTGGCCTGGCTGGAGGACCTCGTTCTAGAAAGGCACCTTTCCCGATTCTTCGCGTCCCAAGGACTCGCCACCCTTCTCGTCGAACGTCCCTTTTTTGAATTCGATCCAACCCGGGACCTCCATCAGATTCAAGGGTATCTCGACCAAGCCGTCTCAAGAAACCGGAAAGTCCTGGACCGGGTGCTCGCCCGCACAGACATCGATTCCGAAAGGGTGGGAAGTTACGGGATGAGTTTCGGGGGAATTGTGAATGCACTTTGGGCCGCCGTGGATGACCGTTTCAAAGCGCACGTTTTCTCGGTCGTCGGAGGAAACATCCCGGAAATCATCCTGACGTCCAGGGACCCCTTGATGAAAAACTATTTGCGGGACATTTTGAAGGGCTGGACCGAGCGCACAGGTGTTTCCTTACCGGACCCCCAGGATCTGAAAGAAGCCTTGAGGCAGGCCGTCCCCAGAGACCCGCTCACAATTATTTCGCGCATTCCAAAAGAAAGTACCCTGCTGGTCCTGGCCGTGTTTGACCACGTGGTCCGTTTCCGCTATGGACTGGCGTTTAGGAAGGCGCTGGGAAATCCCGAAACCGTCTTTCTCCCCCTCGGTCACTACACCTCGATCTTGACGATCCCGGTCATCAAATGGAAGGCGGTTTCGTTCCTCAAGAAGAAACTGGGTTAGGCCGGGCTTCGGCCTGTTTCTTCACCGCCTCTTTGCGAATCAGACTGGCCACCTTTTCATAATCTTCATTGTAGGTGTACCGGATCTCGACCGTGTCACCCGGGACCAGGTTTTCGAAGAGTTTTAATCCCTCGTCCTCCTTGATCTCGGTCGTCGCCACCACCTGGAAGGTAAGCTCAAGGCCCCCCTCATTTTTCAGGCGGACGGTCTTTTCCTCGGGGACCACCTCCGTGATTTTCCCTTTTGTGGAAAAGACGCCTTCTTCAGGAGCGGCGGTCTGGGCCCCGATAACTCCCCCGGAAAGGGTCCAGGTCCCGCTCAGACCGACGACAAAAAGAACCGCACGAAGCTTCATGAAACGCCTCCTTTTTCTGGATCGAAAGGTTGGAGCAAAGGTGAATGGATTCCGGAGACAATCCCTTCGGCAAGAAGTTTTCCCACAAAAGGGCTGATCAAAACGCCGCTCCGGTAATAGCCTGTGGCGAGAAAAAGTCCGGGGGTCCGGGCCGGACCGATTAAAGGGGCACCCCTCTCGGCCTGGGGCCTGAGCCCCGCCCAGGTGGTTTGAACCGGAAGCGAGCGGATCTTTTCCGAAATCTCAACGGCGCGCTTCAGGATGTCTTCCTTTCCTTCCGGCGTGACCCGGTTCTCGGTGGCGCCGACTTCGAGGGTCGAACCCACGAGGAGTTGACGGTCCGGCCAGGGAACAATGTAAGCGTATCGGAGCGTGTGGAGAATGTGCTGAGGCTCAAATCCGGGTTGGGCACCGAGAATGAGGATCTGCCCTCGGACGGACCTCACCTGTTTTTCCCCAATCCCTCGAGCCAGCACCACAACCGGCGATTCGATCCTTCCTTCGGAAGACTCGGCCCCCCGGACCC
>CAYJTI010000195.1:0-2529 GCA_964373135.1 uncultured bacterium
GACGGTGTGAGTCTCATGAACACGATTCGGGGAAGGGCGATTGATATCCCCCGGCGGAGACCAACACTTTGGGCCGGGACCGGCGGCCTGAGCGGGCCGGCCATCCGGCCGATTGCGCTCCGTTATGTCACCGAGGTGAAAAAAGAACTTCCGAAGGTCCCGGTGATTGCCTCGGGCGGGATAACGACGTGGGAGGATGCGGTGGAGTTTCTCATTGCAGGGGCGGACCTCCTGGCCGTCGGGACGGCCAATTTTGTGAATCCCCGGGCCACACTCGATATCCTGGAAGGCATCACGGCCTATTGCCGGCGCGAGAAAATCAAATCCATCCGGGAATTGCGAGGGAGCCTTGTCACTGATTGTCGCCCTTGATGTTCCTGATTTAAATTCCTGCCAGCGTCTCGTGGACGAGCTCAAGGGCCTGGTCTCCTATTACAAAATCGGTCCTGAATTGTTTACCGCTCACGGCTGGCGGGCCGTGGAACTCGTGGAGAATTCGGGCGGAAAGGTTTTTCTCGATTTAAAACTGCACGATATCCCGACGACGGTCGCTCGAACCTCAAAGGTCATTGCGACACGGGGCGTTTTCATGTTTAACGTCCACACCTTGGGCGGTCTCGAGATGATGCGTGCTGCACGGCAGGCCGTCGATGAGACAAGCGAAAAGGGGAAGCGGCCTTTCTTGATTGGCGTGACGATTTTGACAAGCCAAGAAGAGAAGGCGTTGCCTAAGGTCGGGATTCATCCTCCCCTCAAAGAGGAGGTCTTAATGCTGGCTCGTCTTGCCAAAGAAGCGGGGCTTGACGGAGTGGTCGCTTCACCCGAGGAGACAGAACTTTTGCGGAGCGAATTTGGCAAAGAGTTTATCCTCGTCACTCCGGGAATCCGGTTACCCGGTGAGCGAAGGCACGACCAAAGCCGGACGCTCACGCCTCGGGAGGCCCGTGAGAGGGGAGCCGATTACCTCGTCGTCGGCCGGCCGATTACCGCCCGACCGAACCCCCGAGAGGCCGCTCAACAAATCTTGCATTCCCTCGCGTAACCTCTTACAATACTGGGCCTTATGATCGGGAGTTCCTTATGATTCGGAGTATGACCGGCTTTGCCCGTGTGCGAAGCTCAAGCCCCAAAGGGGGCCTCGCCATCGAAATCCGTTCTTTGAATCACCGCTACTTTGAGTTGACGTTGAAGCTCCCCCCTTTCCTATATGACCTGGAGGACCGGGTCCGAGGGGTTTGTCACGGGAGAATCCGACGCGGCAAGGTCAACGTTTCCGTGAGTGAGGCCGAGGCGTCAAGCCTTGCGGACGTCACCCTCAATGAAGACGCGCTCCGATTTTATCTTGCCGCCATTCGGAAACTGAAGCGGCAAGTTCGTCTCCGGGACGATCTTTCGGTCCGTGACCTTTTGAGCCTGCCTCAGATTTTCACGGTGGAAAAGAAGGGCGAAGCGGCGGAAAGGTTCTGGCCTTCTCTGAGGGGACTTCTGGAGAAAGCCCTTGGGAAACATGAAGCGTCTCGTATCCGGGAAGGAAAGATTTTGGCTCGGGATCTCAGCGGAAGAATCGGAAAGATTGAAGGCCAGCTTGCAGGGATTGAGCGGCGCGCCGGGACACTGCCCCAAGAGTTCTACGAGAAACTTAAGAGACGAATCGAAGAGCTTTTTAAAGATTCGGCGGCCGACCCGGAGCGAATTTCCCGGGAGGCGGCCTTTCTTGCCGAGCGCTCGGACATTACGGAGGAGTTGACTCGCCTCAAAAGCCACCTTCGGTTTTTTCGGGAGAAGCTCAAGGGAAATCGAGAGGTGGGGAAGGAGCTCGACTTCGTCCTGCAGGAAATGAATCGAGAAACCAATACGCTCGGGGCCAAGGCGCAGGATTTTGGAATTTCCGAGGCCGTGGTTTCCATCAAGGCCGAGCTTGAGAAACTTCGGGAGCAGGTTCAGAATATTGAATAAGACAAGCGTCGCAAAGACGGGTTCCCTCGTGATTCTCTCGGCGCCCTCGGGATGCGGAAAGACGACCATCGTGAGCCGTCTTCTGAGGCGGCATCCCAAATGGGTCCGTTCGATTTCGGTCACGACCCGCCCCCCCCGGCTCGGCGAGAAAGACGGAAAGGATTATGAATTCGCGAGCGTCCGTCGGTTCCTTTCGCTTCGAAAGAAGAAAGCGTTTCTCGAATGGGCGCGCGTGTTCGGGCATTTTTACGGGACGAAAAGGAGGGTCATCCAAGAGGCCGTGAGGAGAGGCGAAACCGCCCTTCTTGCCATTGATGTTCAGGGGAGCCGGAAGGTCCGCCGAGCCCTCGGGGAAAGGGAGCCCCTCTTTTCGATTTTCGTTCTTCCGCCCTCGATTCAGGTCTTGCGGGAGCGGCTTGTGAAACGGGCCTCAGAGGCCCCGGATGAAATTGAACGGCGGATTCAGATTGCTCAGTAGGAGATTAAGGCGGCCCGAGAGTATGACGCAACCGTCCTCAATCGGACCCTCGACCAGACGGTGCATGACATCGAGCCGTTCATTGACAGCTTACA
>CAYJTI010000196.1:0-2504 GCA_964373135.1 uncultured bacterium
AGAGCGAATCAGCCAGTTGTACCCCGTTCGAAGCTCACTTAACGTCATCTGTTTCGGGATAAAATTGCAGTCGCTCGCCCCATGGCCGTTCATGGTCGACCACTCGAGGTCGACCAGCCGTCCCTCGGCCTCGAGCCGCCTCAAAAGGGGCGTGTTGGGGAGGGCCATGAGCGTGCCGCAAGTCGTAAAGGGAATCCCAAGCTCGGTCAGGAAATCGTATTGTTCCTTGAAAATCTCGGTGTCGTCGGAGTCGAAACCGACAATCATCCCCGCACAGACCGAAATATGGTAGGAGTGGATTTCTTCAATGTCGGACAAAATGCTCTTGCGGGTGTTCTGCAGCTTTTTGGTCTCAATGAGGCTTTCCCGGCGGGGTGATTCAATGCCGATGAAAACAGTGTAAAAGTTCGCCGCCTGGAGGAGGGCCAGGAGGTCCGGGTGGTGGGCCACATTAATGGTGAGCTCACAGGAAAATTCGAGGGGGTAGCGGTTTTTTTCCTGATAGTCGACGAGGGCCGTTAACAGCTTGCGGGCAAAAGGGATATTGCCGATGAAATTGGCATCGCCGAAGACGATGTAATGGGCGCCCTGCCTCACACAGTGGTCCACCTCCGCAATAATCTGCTCCACGCTCTTCGTCCGGGGGACGCGGCCGTCCATTACGATGATGTCGCAAAATTCACACTGAAAGGGACAGCCCCGGCTCGTCTGGAGGCAAAACATATTGTATTTCTCCCCCCGGATGAGGTCGTAACGGGGCGCGGGCGTTCTCTGGAGGTTTATTTTCTCACCTGCCTGATACAACTCCCGGGCAGTGCCCCGCTCGAAATCCCTCAAAAACTCGGGCCAAATCTCCTCGGCCTCCCCCACGAGCCGGTGGTCCCCTTTCCCTTCAAAGGCCTCCGGAAAAAGGCTGCAATAGGGGCCGCCGAAGACCACACGCTTCCCCCGCCTTTTAAATTCCGACGCAATCTCGAGTGAGCGCTGGTATTGGACATTGAACGCCGTGATTCCGATGAGGTCGGCGTCGGTTTCAAAATCAATCGCCTCCACATTCTCATCGTGAATGACGACGTCCCAGCCGGAAGGGGTCAGGGCGGCCACGGTGGCGAGTCCCAAGGGCGTGGTTGAAAAGGAGGTGCCGGTAAAAGGGTGGAGCCCTTCAAAGGACCAAATCGTCGGCTCAAATCGGGGATTGATTAAATCAATTTTCACTCGGGGGCTCCCTCCGTGCCGCCCCAATCGCCCCGGACCCCCCGGAGCCAATAACCGAAGAGAAGGGCGGTGCCTAAATATTCTCCCACGCTCTGCACAATGCTGGGATTCAATTCCTCAAGCTGGGCCACGCGCTTGGCGACAAAGTCAAAAAGCTCTTCCTCGTTCATCCCGAAGTCCGCACACACCTTGGCCACATCAATTTGGCCCTTGAGTCCTTGAAGAGTCACGAAATCGCGGTATTCTGCCTCGAGGTCAATTCCCATCTCGGAAATGGCGCCAAAATCTCCTTTCTTTTATCTTGAGTCCTGCACTTTTCCCCTCTCCCCTTCGGGGAGAGAGAGATTTTCTCGTTTTTCCCTCTCCCTTCCAGGGAGAGGGTTAGGGTGAGGGGGAGTCGAGATAGGAGCCCCCTCATCCTTACCTTCTCCCCCCAAGGGGGGAGAAGGGAGACTCTGAAAATTTCCACAACTCAACTTTTATGTTACAATCCCCGACCCAATGAAAAGATTCCAAAGTAAGGTGGCCGTCGTGACCGGCGCCTCGCGCGGCATCGGACGGGCCATTGCCGAGCTCCTCTCCCGGGAAGGGGCGGATATTGTTCTCAATTATCTCCGCAATGAAGAAGCGGCCCGCGAAACGGAAAAGAGACTCGAGTCCCAGGGCTCACGCGTCCTCACCGTCCAGGCCAATGTCGGGAATCCGAAAGAGGCGCAGGAGCTGATTGAAGCGGCCGGGAAGAGATTCGGAAAGATTCATTTCCTTGTCCACAACGCCGCGCTCGGGGCTTTCAAGCCAGTCTCGCAACTTCGGGTGAACCAATGGGACCTCTCTCTCGATGTCAACGCCAAAGCCCTCCTCGTCCTCTCCCAGGCTGCCCTCCCCTGGATGGAAAGGGAAGGCGGTTCTATTATCGCGCTTTCGAGTCTCGGTGCGAAGCGATTTATTCCGAACTACGGCGCGATTGGAGTCTCGAAGGCTGCGCTCGAGGCCCTCGTCCGCTACCTGGCCGTGGAGCTCGCCCCGAAAAAAATTCGGGTCAACGCGGTCTCGGGCGGGCTGGTTGCGACCGACGCTGCCAAGCTCTTTCCTCAACAGGAAATTTTCACGAAAGAAATCCTCCAGCGAACCCCGGCCGGAAGGATTGGAAAACCGGAAGACTTGGCAGCGGTGGTCGCCTTTCTCGCCAGTGACGAAGCCCATTGGATTTACGGTCAAACCCTCGTCGCCGATGGCGGCCTCTCCCTCCTCTAGCGGTACCGGTTCTCGCGAACCGGTTCTGCTGAACC